>NZ_JAUBUR010000003.1:227580-327781 GCF_036705485.1 Microcoleus sp. AT9b-C3
TTTAGCGAAAGTGTTAGAATTAGAAGCAGAATTAGGGCAAACTCAGGTACAATTTGAAGAGACTGAATTTATATTGCAGCAAAAGTTAGCTGAGTTAATTCAGCTAGAAACAGCACAAAGTCAAACTCAGGAAAGATTAGAAAACTCCCGCCAGGAAAATGAAATTTTTCGTGCAGAAATTGCTATAATCAAGTCTTCAATATGGTGGCAAGTGAGAGAAAAGTTGTGGGAAGTTCAGCGCAAAATCCGCGACTTGTTCCCTAAATTTATTTTTTCGTTAGATCAACCCACTACTTGGCAAGTTTGTGATTCCAACCTGCTAATTGTCGGCTGGGTTTTTCACCAAAAAAGAGAGACTACAGCAGTTCGCGCCAGAATTAAAGACCAGAGTTTTGCAGGGGTTTACGGCATAGATAGAAGTGATATAGCGCTAGCACACTCTAATATTTCCGCTGCGAAGAAATCAGGTTTTACAATTCAATTGGAAGCGTCTGCCGGACGACACGAAGTGCTACTGGAAGCGCAAGACGATCGAGGTAAATGGCATTTGTTGGCAGCTTATCCGTTGTTAGTTTCCACGATTCAAGCATCGTTAGATGTACCAGTAGTGTGGGAACAGCGTCAGGGTCAAATTTTGTTTGCAGGTTGGTGCTGCCACCACGATCGCAAAATTGCTAAATTAAGCTTATTGTGCGGCGATACTTCTGTAGAATGCGCCTACGGTTTACGGCGAAAAGATGTCGGCGAAGTGTTTCCTGACTGGGTTAACAGTTCGGAAAGCGGTTTTGAGGCCCTTGTGGATTTGCCGCCAGGGGAATGGCACGTTTCTCTGCAAGCTGAGTTAGAAACCGGGGAAATTTTGTCTTTTCAAGCGCCTAAAAAATTGACTGTGCGGCGCTACCATATCTGGCAGCGAAGTGCAGATAAGTTTGAGGAGTTATCAAGGTTGACAGCCGCCATTCAGCAGCGGGCGAGGGAGAGAAAACAGCGTCTTGGGAGAATTGTGCCCTTGCCCTGGGAAATTGTGAAAGTGCTCCGCCAGTTGGGGAAGATTTATCGGCAGCAAAAACAGTTTACTGCGCCGGGAGATTTACTACCACCTGCGGGTTTTGTGGTGCCTCAACCTATTGATAGATATGACGCTTGGCTGGAGGTGAATCAGTGGAACGATCGCGCGCGCGATTACTTGATTTCTCGGTTAAAATCGTGCCGGGAACCCCTGCCAAAAATTTCGGTAGTAATGCCAGTTTACAACCCGCAGATAGATTTTCTCGAAAGTGCGATCGACAGCGTAATCAATCAAGTTTATGCCAACTGGGAACTCTGCATTGCCGACGATTGCAGCACCGATTTCACTGTTGCTGAAAATTTGAAAGGCTGGGTTCAAAAGGACGATCGTATCCGCATCACATTTCGTACAGAAAACGGCAACATCAGCGCAGCCACCAACAGCGCCGCCGCCCTCGCAACAGGCGACATCATCCTGTTTTTAGACAACGACGACGAACTAACTCCCGACGCATTAGGCGAAGTCGCCCTATATTTTGCCACCCATCCAGCCACCGATTTTCTCTATTCCGACGACGACAAAATCGACACCAAAGGTCGCCGATTTGCCCCGCAATTCAAACCGGAATGGTCGCCGGAACTGCTGCTTTCCTATATGTATCTCGGTCATTTGTGCGCTGTCAGAAAACACATTTTTGAAGAAATAGGCGGTTTACGGATAGGTTTTGAAGGCTCGCAAGATTACGATTTTGCCTTGAGAGCCACCGAAATTTCTCGCCACGTCGCCCACCTGCCGCTAGTGCTGTATCACTGGCGAACCGCACCCGGTTCTACAGCCATATCTGGGGCCGCGAAACCCGCCAGTTTTTCCGCAGGTCAAAAAGCTATTCAAGACGCACTAAACCGCCGCAAAATTAACGGTAATGTCGCTCAGCACGCATGGGCTATTAAAGAAAATTTGGGCATATTTGCCCAGGATTTCCCGGATAACGGCCCGTCAGTAACGGTAATTATTCCTACTAAAAATCAGCTCCAATTGCTGAAATCATGTCTGGATTCTCTAGAAACTACAACATACAAAAATTATCAAGTTGCCGTTATCGACAACGAAAGCGACGACCCGAAAACTCTGGAATATTTAAAGCAATTAAATTGCCAAGTTTTGCATATAAAAAATCCTGGGGGCAAGTTTAGTTTTGCAGCAATTAACAACCGCGCTGTCGAACAAGTTGACAGCGAATATGTGTTGTTTTTGAACAACGATACTGAAGTAATTAACCCCCGCTGGCTGAGTCAAATGGTGGGATACGCTCAAATTCCCGCTGTGGGTGCAGTCGGCGCGCGGCTGTTATATCCCGACGGCAGAATTCAGCACGCGGGCGTAATTCACGGGCTGCATCACGGTTTGGCGGGTCACGCTTTTAAGCTGATGGACAAGAATAATCGAGGCTATCTTTCTCAGGCAATGGTAACGCGAAATTACTCTGCGGTAACAGCCGCTTGCACGATTACTCCGCGTCAATTGTTCTTAGAATTGGGCGGTTTTGATGAGGAGAATTTTGCTGTTGCTTACAATGATGCAGATTACGGATACCGATTGTTAGAACGCGGTTATCGGTGCGTATATTGTCCCGATGCCGAGTTGTTGCACAAAGAGGGAACTTCTAGGGGTTTTACCGACAATCCTCAAGAAGTGGCGGCTTTTAGACGCAAGTATGCGGGGAAAAATGACAGTTTTTACAGTCCTCACTTGTCTTTAGAAGATGAGTATTTTCATATTCAACCCCGACGGGTTTTTATGAAGGAAGAAGGTTCGGCAACGGATTTTGTAACGGATGTAACGGATGTAACGGATGTCAGGAATAAGGAAGAATTAGAATTGGCTGATTGTGGTTTGTTATCAGTAGCAAACAGTTCTATCCATCCTATCAAAGTTTTGATGTGCAGCAATTCGCTGGATTTTACTGGGGCGCCGCTGCATCAGTACGAAATTGCGGTGAAATTGGCGGCTGACGGTGTGATTAAGCCGATCGTACTTTGCGTAACAGACGGGCCCCTGCGTCAAGCTTACCAACAGCAGGGAATTGAAGTAATTGTGCGCGACAATCCTCTCGAACACATCTATCAGCGCGATGCTTATGATGAAGCCATCCGCAGTTTTAGCACAGAAATTGCCAGTTTAAAAGTAGAGACAATTTATGCCAATACTTTAGAAAACTTTTTTGTAGTTGATGCGGCGCACAAAATCGGAATTCCTGTGGTGTGGAACGTGCACGAAAGCGAACCTTGGCAAACTTATTTTAACAGGTTTGGTTCGGAGATTGCGGCGAGAGCTTTAGAGTGTTTTCGCTATCCTTACAAGGTAATTTTTGTGGCGGATGCAACGCGGGATAGGTATTTGCCTCTCAACAGCCACCACAATTTTAGCGTGATTCACAACGGCTTAGATTTGAGCAAACTGGAAAATTCGGAGAATTCTGAATTGGCTAGAAAAACTTTAGGTGTTGCAGCGGAAAATGTGGTAATTTTGCTGCTGGGAACGGTATGCGAACGCAAAGGACAGCAGGATTTAGTTAAGGCACTTTCACTTTTACCTGAAAAATGGCACAATACAATTAGGTGTTTTATTGTGGGCGATCGCCCCAGTATTTACAGTAATAAATTAGCCGAGTTGGTGGGGGAATTACCCGAAGATTTGCGCCAAAGGGTGACAGTAGTCCCGGAAACTGGGGAGACGGGAAAATATTACAAAGCGGCTGATATTTTTGTTTGCACTTCTCGCGTCGAAAGTTTTCCCAGAGTGATTTTGGAGGCGATGGCCTGCGATTTGCCAATTGTTACAACGCCTGTTTTTGGGATTAGAGAACAAGTGAGGCCTGGAATTAATGGTTTGTTTTATACGCCCGATCGCCCGGACGAATTAGTGGCAGCTTTGATAAGTTTACTGGAGGATAAATCTTTGCGCCAGCAGTTAGCTGAAAACGCTAAATATGTCTTGGATTCACTTAATACTTTTGAGGAAATGACTCAAGCTTATGCAGAGATTTTCTGCGAAGCATATTTCAGCCGTCATTAGTCATCTTACAGTGCCAGCCTCCGCCCCAGTGAAGGGCAGTAACTCACCTCGTAGACTTTTGGCAGGATTAAATATAATTTGCCAAGAATTGCGGAACATATTGAACATTGAGCCATCAATACTATAAAATAATCAAAAATGAACGATGAAAAAATGACCGATCGCCCAAGAGTAGATTATGAAAGGGCCTGGGACAGTTACGCCCAACAGTGGCAAAAAACTAATGCCGAACTTGCCCATATTGGCGATGAATGGATAGGTAAAGCTGCCGGTGCCGCCAACTCCTTAGCCGAATACGAAGCGCTAATAGAACAGCAATTTATTGCACCGTACATCAAAAAAGAACATACGGTTTTAGAAATTGGTATCGGCGGCGGAAAAACCGGTTCGCTGCTGCTGAAATATTGCGATCGACTAATTTGTGCCGACATTTCCAGTCAAATGTTGCAAGCGGCGCGATCGCGCTTGGGAGACGATCGCGTTTCTTACGTCAAACTCGACGGTTTAACATTAGACGGCATCGCTCCCGGTTCAGCCGATGTCTGCTTTTGTTACGATACAATGGTACACGTAGAGCCGGTAGATATATTCAACTACCTGACTCGAATTCCCAAACTGCTGCGGGGCGATCGAATTTGCGTGTTTCACCACACAAATATTTTTAGCGAATTAGGGTGGCAAAAATTCGCCAGCGAGTGGGACAAAAACTTGCTAGGGCACCGAGACGGCACTGCATTTTCAGTTATGACTGATACAATTATGGAAAAATTTCTCCATCATTTAAACTATGAAATCATCCTGAAAAATACATTTTCAGTACCGCGAGATTGCGTCTGGATCTGCAAAGCACCAACCCCCAATGAATAAAACCAAAGCTTTTTAGCTGAATCAAAATATTTTATTCCAACTAACAACAGTCAACAGTCAATCGATTTTAGATTTTAGATTTTAGATTTTAGATTGTTATCAGTCAACAGTCAACAGTCAACAGTCAACAGTCAATCGATTTTAGATTTTAGATTGTTATCAGTCAACAGACAACAGACAACAGTCAACAGTCAACAGTCAACAGTCAACAGACAACTGACAATGAAAGCATTATTTCTCCATCCCAACTTCCCCGCCCAATACCGCCACATTATCACGGCTTTAGGCGCCGATCCCAAAAATCAAATTGTTTTCGGCACTAAAAACGAGCGCCCAGAGTGGAACATTCCCGGCGTTCGCAAAGCAGCATTTACCCCCAGCCGGGAACCCCACGCGCAGACTCACCAATACGTCCGCCCTTTAGAAAGTGCCGTCATCTACGGACAAGCCGTATTTAGAATGGCAGAACAACTCAAAGCCGATGGTTTTGTACCCGATATTATCTGCGGACATTCCGGTTGGGGGCCGACATTGTTTGTCAAAGAAGCTTTTCCAAATACCCCGCTTTTGTGTTATTTCGAGTGGTTTTATCATGCTATTGGTTCCGACGCAGATTTCGACCCAGCGGAACCTTTAACAGTTGACGATATGGCCAGAATTAGAATCAAAAATGCGCCGATTTTGATCGATTTATACTCTTGCGATTGGGGTTTATCACCAACTTATTGGCAGCGATCGCAATTTCCGCCAGAATTACAACAAAAATTATCCACACTCCACGACGGCGTAGATACCGAATACTTCAAACCAGACCCCGGTGCTAAACTAATTTTGCCTAACTTAGACTTGTCGGGCGTTGATGAAATTGTCACCTACGTATCGCGGGGAATGGAACCTTACCGGGGTTTTCCCGAATTCATTGAGTCGATCGCCTATGTACAAGAACGCCGCCCCAACTGTCACGTCGTCATCGTTGGTTCCGAAAGAGTTTGTTATGGACGTTCTTTACCCAACGGCGAGTCTTACAAAGACTATATGCTCAAAAAAGTCCCCCTAGATTTGTCGCGAGTGCACTTTGTCGGGCCCCTACCTTACGGACTGTATTTAAAAGTAATTCAAGCATCCGACGTACACGTTTATTTGACCAGACCTTTTGTACTATCTTGGTCAATGATTGAATCTCTATCAACGGGATGTTTAGTAATAGGTTCCGACACAGGGCCAGTCAGAGAAGTTATCCGTGACGGAGAAAACGGTTTGCTAGTCGATTACTTCTCACCGAAACAAGTAGCCGATCGCATTGATGAAGTTTTAGACCATCCTACCCGCATGGCAGAAATTCGCATCAAAGCTCGTCAAACCGCCCTCGAACGCTACAGTTTAGCTAAAATGCTGCCGCAACATTTACAACTAATTGAGCAAGTAGCAAATCGTTCCATGCCACCTACAGTTGGTATGGAACCAGAACGGGAATTAGCAGCATCTTTTGCAGTGAGAATTTAGCAATAAAGGGTAGTCCTGCATAGTCAGGACTACGCCAATTTTAACAGGAAGAAATGGCTGTACTTGCTTGAAAGTAACGATTTTTGTTACTATTGTTGAAACCCAACTAAATTCCCATGAAATCAACTACTAGGGCGCTGAAAGAATGGAATGTAGCAGTTAATGCTTTGGAACAAGGTCAAACGATTGTGCTGTTGCGGAAGGGGGGAATTCGCGAGCAAGCCGGACAGTTTAATGTCACTGACAAACAGGTTTTGCTGTATCCAACTTTTGAACACCAACAGCCGGATTTATTAAAGCCGGAGTTTGCACATCAAGTCAAGACAGTTGAATCTGGTTGGCATCCTGAAGTTATTAGAATTGGTAGTTGGGCGGAGATTACTGATGTTTTTTTGGTAGCTTGGGAACCCGCAATTACTGCGCTATTTCCTTACCATATTTGGAATGAAACTTTTGTCAGCGATCGCCTGAAATGGAAACAGGCTCAGCCAATTTATATTTTATTGCTGCGGGCTTATCGCCTTACAGAAAGCCGCGAAATTCCCTACATTCCTGAATACGGCGGTTGTCGTTCTTGGATCGATTTGGCAGATGCTATTTCGCTGGAGGGAAGCCAAGCTGTTTTGAGCGATCGCGAGTACATTGAACGCTCAAATGCAATCCGCAATCTGATAGCAAATCCTGCGAATGCTTCTGGTTAGCAGATAGTGACAACGCTGGCGGAACGTAGCCAGGATTTTAGTCCTCATTAATAGTTTTTAAGGTACTTTTCGAGAGGCGCGCTTCTACCCAACCCAGCCCAAAATCTGCAGCTAATGCCATCAAAGCCGCCGGAATTGCCCCAGCCAAAAGTAACTGATTGTTGACGGTAGCAACGCCGCGAAAAATAAACACCCCCAAGCCCCCCGCACCAATTGCAGCGGCGATTGTAGCGAGTCCGATCGCAATTACTGCAGCAACTCGCACCCCCGCCAGAATCACGCCCAGTGCCAGGGGAATTTCCACTTGCCATAACAGTTGCATATCAGTCATCCCCATGCCTCTTCCGGCTTCCGTAATCGCTGGATCGACGCCCACAATACCAGTATAAGTATTGCGGATAATTGGCAGTAAAGAATACAGAGTGAGGGCGATAATTGCCGTGCGATCGCCTATTCCACCCAATACCGGCACCGGGATTAGCAAGCCAAACAAAGCTAAACTGGGAATTGTTTGCATAATATTAGCAAAACCCAAAATTGGCTTTTTCAATTTGGGTTTTCTGGTGACTAAAATCCCGAGGGGAATCCCCACCATAATAGCGATAAAAATTGCAACAGTTACTAAATATAAGTGTTCACTTGCGCGCTTAATTATCTCAGCACCATAGCGGTTGATAAAAATTATCATTGGGTAATTGGTTATTGCTGATTGCTGTCAACCTTATAAATCATTTTCTATTTCAGGACTTGGTTCACCAGGATAGAAGCGAGAATCCAGAATTTCCTCTAAGCTGTAAAGGCAATTTTGAGGAAATGTTTTGAGAGGTAAATCGGTTTCTCCTACTGCCAAATCTCTACCGTTTTGATAAGCTTCTTGGAAAGCTTCTTGCAAGTAAGGTTTCAGACTTGGGTTCTCCTGTATCAGTCTCTGAGTGTCCCGCCGCTGCACTCGAATTGTAGACAGCCAGCTACGACTCCGCTGCTGGGGCTGATATTGCCACTTCAGCAAATGTCCCAGCAAAATGCTCAAACGATTTCTAAGTTCTTGACGTTCCTGTTTGCCCCAAGATTCAATCTCCTCAATTAAATTTGGCAAGTCAAGTTGACTCCACTGACACTTGCGAAGTAACTTGGCTTGTTCTTGCGTCCAAGCATAGAAGTCTGTCTCGTAAAGACTGTGCATCGTTTGATTATCAGCTTAGTTACTAAAATTATATTATCAAATTTTTGCTAAAATCATTCAAATCTAGCTACTTGCAAACATTCAAGAAATGCGCGAGCTTCTGGATGCTGAGATTTCATAAAATCAGCGGGCGATGCCAATTCAATCAACCGTCCATCTTGCATCAAACCTATTCTAGAAGCTAACAAAAAAGCTTCTTGAATGCCGTGAGTCACAAAAATCACAGTTTTACCCAGTTGCTGCTGCAATTGACCGAATTCTCGCTGCAATTCCAGACGAGTAATCGGGTCTAAAGCACCAAACGGTTCGTCCATTAACAATATCGGAGGGTCAGCCGCCAGTGCTCTAGCGACGCCTACCCGCTGCCGCTGTCCGCCCGATAACTGATGGGGATAGCGTTTGGCGAAGTGCTGGGGGTCGAGGTTGACTAATTCTAACAGTTGGCGGACGCGAGATTGAATACGATCGCCCTCCCAACCTTCTAATTTTGGCACTAAACCGACGTTTTGCTCGACGGTAAAATGGGGAAACAAACCAATTTCTTGAATCACATAACCAATTTTTCGGCGCAGTTGAATTGGGTTCCACTGAGTTGTCGGTTTTCCCATGACAAGAACTTCGCCACTGCTTGGCGTTAGTAAATTGTTAATCAATTTCATGGTAGTAGTTTTGCCACACCCGCTGCGTCCCAGCAATACTAAAACTTCTCCTTGCAGCACTTTGAAATTGAGTTTGTCTACTAAAGGCCTGCGGTTTAGACGATATGTAACGTCGAGGCATTCGACAGCAACTTCATTATTGAGAGGCATGATTAGTTTCGGTAATTTGGGTTTAATCAATCGTCATATCATGTCCGATCGATTGACCGTAATATAAAAGCCGGGGCGGGTTTTTGAGATTGTCAATTATTGGCGAGTATTGTTGGTTAACCCGCCCCTACCATATTGGGGGTAATCGACCGGACATGATATCAATTGCTAGCGTCGCGGGACAATCCAAAATCTAAAATCTAAAATCTAAAATTGTCTTGGTTTTGCCATTCTAGCAGTAAGGCTCGACATTGGAGGCAAGTTAATTTTTTGAGCAAGTCGCGAATTCCGTCTGGGGTGGCAGGATATGCAGCACCGATAAGTTCGGGGCTTACTGTTGCTGTAGGGTGCAATTCTGCAACAAAACCGTAGAGTTTTTGATTGGAGAAGGAACTGTTTATTGCCCATCCAATGGTGTTAATCGGTTCGATGCGGGCGATCGCACTTTCTGTCACGCCTAATTCTTTCTTGAGTATAGCTGGAACAGTCGCTCCTGGCGTGCCTTCGGCTGGTACGCGACCGCCGGGAAAATCCAGGGTTGCTTCTGCTACACCGGGGCGATACATCGGTGGGGGAAACAGCAATTTGTCAGCTTGAATTGTCAAGATTACAACTGAATCTGCTCTTTCTACTCGCCAATATTCTACTGTTTTTCCTTCGGTTGTTTCGAGATGTTCCGCGATTAGTTTTACCCAATGAGAGTTGATTTCTACAAAGCGGTCTAGAGTTTTCCACTGGGATTTGGCAGTTTGGTTCATGTCAGAATTTTTCAAATAAATCAGATGTTTTTTGCTATGGTAGGCGATTTTTGCCGAGCTGAACAATACCGATCGACCTTTTCAGCTTTGAGCCAGTTTTTTCCTCTCGATTGTAAATTTTTGCTACAACCTTACACATTCCCATAGATAATTCCGTAACATAGACTACATAATCAAAGTTTATCTGCGCCTTCGCTCTGCGTTGTTTCAGCCGGGCCCTGGTGCAGACTCTTAGCTAGACAGGAGTAATTATGCAACTGCAAACAGATATTCGTACTTGGCAATCCCAACCAACGCCCGGAAGCTTCGCCAGTGTCCGCGACTGGGAAAAATTTGGCTGCGCCGTACCTGCACCAAAATTGACTCCTTCTATGTGGGTTAAATTGTTCAATCCGCCAACCGCATTCAGCTTTGACGAAGCGTGGCTGTTGTGTGAATGTTCGGAAGAACAGTGGCTAGCTTGGATTCCTGATTATGGCGAAATTTTACTGAGTACACATGAATTTTGCGCTACTAAATCGTGAATTACGCAGACAAACTTTGATAAACCAGGTGTTAAAATCCATATCCCTAGGGTTCGACGGGATTTTTGGGAAAAAATCTGGTTTCTGCGTAATTATGTCGTTTGCAGTGAGGAATGCAAGTCCTTAAACTTTGATAAGGACTTGCATTCCTCACTACAAACCTCTTATATGATGTCGTTTCAGCCGATATCATAGAAGCCCTAATAGATATTAATTGAAATTTCGCCAACAAAAAGAGCAATAGGTTTTCTATTGCTCTTTTTGTTCAAAAACACTCTCTAGTTTTTATCTTTAACGACAGCGGAAGTTATATCAACTAGCCTCGATTGACCCCAATATCGCTGCGGTGACGGGTTTACTGTATCGATGATTGCATGGGAGATATTGGTGAACCCGCCCTTACAGCAATTACGGCCAATTTAGCGACCTTGATATTGCTGGCTTATTTGCAAACTGCACGGTTATTTGCGTTTCTGACAATCGTGCCTACTCTACCATTAATCTGAATCGGGTTCTTAGTGCTGGCTCGAATCAAGAGTGGTTGTTTGGCGAGACATTCTCTGATTGATGCTGCCCAGGAGGTGAGAGCTCCGGTGTATTCGGTACGACCCGCTGGGGCGCGAAACTGATCGGTAATTAGGAAATCCGAGGTAATGCTAGTGTCAGTACCAACATTGGTAATAATTGGAAAGTCAAATGCTCTGGGCAACGTTCTGTCCTGGATTCTGCCCGGTACCAACTGGTAATTCTTCGAGCCACCCTTGTAGTCAATACCTGCTTGAGGGCTGGTGGGAGGGCTTGTTTGAGCCAATGCGGGAACAGGCAAGCTTGCTACCAAAAGGGTGCAGGCACTCCAAAATAATTTCGATTTCATTCGATTCATCTCCTCAACTTTATGACGATTAGCACTAATTTAGGTAGGCTCAAAAGACACTAGCTTTTATTAAGAAAGCGCCTGATGATATTGAGCTTTTGAGTTTGAGTTAAACTTACCTAATTTATTACCAAACATCTTCAAAAATGTTAAAACTGGTTTGCCTGACAAACTGTAGAATAGTTTCAGTTGAGTTAGATATTTACACATCTGAAGCTGTTACAGCATTTGGGAGTCGGTTTTACCAGAATGATTCATTTTTGAGCGATGTCATTGGAACTTTATCAAATTTTGTCTCAGATATCAAGTTTTGCCGATCGCGTATCATGTTTTAACACTGGGAAAGCGGCTCGATCGAGGTTTGAGTGTGGCGCGCTATACCAGGGCGAGAAAGATGCTACAGTGCATCGATGGGCGTTTGAGTATTTTCAGGCGACAATAGACAGAGAAGGGGCTTGAAAATAGGTGATTTTGGTGGAAGATAGTAAATTTATCGACGTATCGGACATTATGGGGGTTCCCGCAGCTCCGGCGGGTTACAAATCGGGCTTTGTGGGTATTGTCGGACGCCCGAATGTCGGAAAATCAACGCTGATGAATCAGTTGGTGGGGCAGAAAATTGCGATTACTTCCCCGGTGTCTCAGACGACACGTAACAGGCTGCGGGGCATCCTAACGACACCGGAAGCACAAATTATTTTTGTAGATACTCCCGGAATTCACAAGCCACATCACCAATTGGGCAAGGTTTTGGTGCAGAATGCCCGCACCGCGATTCAGTCGGTGGATGTAGTGCTGTTTGTGGTGGATGGTTCGGTGGAATCGGGAGGGGGCGATCGATATATTGTCGAAATTCTCAGCAATTGCAAAGTTCCGGTGATTTTGGGGATGAATAAGTTGGACGAACAACCGGAGGATTCCGTGTTGATCGATCGCACTTACGAGCAAATTGTCAATCCTGAGTGGCCGGTGGTGAAATTTTCGGCTCTCACGGGCGAGGGTGTCGAGCCGCTGCAACAATTGTTAATCGAACATTTGGAGGTTGGGCCTTATTATTACCCGCCAGATTTGGTGACTGACCAGCCGGAACGCTTTATTATGGGCGAATTGATTCGGGAACAGATTTTGCTGCTGACGCGGGAAGAAGTGCCGCATTCTGTAGCAATTGCGATCGACATCGTTCAAGAAGAAGCAAAAATTACCCGCATTCTAGCGACAATTCACGTCGAACGAGATTCCCAAAAAGGCATTTTAATCGGTAAAAGCGGCAGTATGCTCAAGTCGATCGGCAGTGCGGCCCGGGAACAGATTCAAAAGTTAATTGAAGGCAAAGTGTATTTGGAGCTATTTGTCAAGGTGCAGCCGAAGTGGCGGCAGTCTCGCACCCGTTTAGCCGAATTGGGCTATCGGGTAGAAGAATAAAGCGAACTGATAGAGCAAATAAGGGCGATCGTTGAGAGATTTTACAACTGAACTTCCCCTCGTAGGCAGAAGTTCAGTTTAAATCATTGTCCTAAAAACTCCGCCCGCAACTGTCAACTGTCAACTGTCAACTGTCAACTGTCAACTGTTTAAGGACGTTCTGCAAATTTTTGAACAGCTTTTGGTGCAAAAGCAGCAACTAAAAAAGAAGTTGTAATATATTTGCCATCAGCATTCTTGCTAGTTATTGTGATGACGCCAAACACAATTGCTGCAATCAGTGCAATAAAACTCATCGCTCGCATTGCCGAGTAGTGTCCATTATCTTCCTGCAAAAATTCAGCCACATCTTGTCCATGTTCGGCAGAATTTGCTGGAGCTTCAAGGATAGCAGAATGTGTCATTTGATTAACCTCATAAATGATTAAAGCTTAACTAACAAAACTTACGCAATAACTGAGAAACTACACTACCTGTAGTTGTAAGGTGCGGGTTTCGCACCCTACAATTAGAGTCAGCACGTAAGTCCTATACAAGTGAGATATACCGTTGTTTAGTGCGGTAACTTGCTCAAAGCGTGCCAAGTTCTCGGCCCGACAATTCCATCGGCTGGTAAACCCTTAATCGTTTGGAACTGGATGGTCGCTACTTTGGTCATAACCCCGAAGTATCCGTCAACAAAACCGAAATAGTATCCATTCAATTTCAAGACATTCTGAACAATTTTGACAGCATTACCTGAACTACCAATCATCAGAGTCGGCATATTCACAGGTGCACCAGAGTATAGTGCTTGCCAGGTTAGAGAACCGACAATCCCATCTTCAGCTAAAAAGACGCGGTGTTGATAGCCTTTGACGGCGTTTTCAACATAGACGCCGAAAATACCATCGATCGCACCGAAATAATATCCCCAATGAAATAGAAGCTGTTGTAGTTCCTTGACCGCTTGACCTGTAGAACCGCGTCGCAAAGTGGGTTTCATGATTCCAGAGGCTTCAGCAACTGCAAGAGTTGATTGAGAAGCAGTATCGGCGACGACAGCGATAGCTTGATTATTGAGAGTTTTTTCTTCTGTAAACATGATGGGAATCCTCTGTGCATTCGAGTGTTTTCATTTGATATTTCAGGTATAACTGCTGTCTTCGGTGGCTTCACAGTCGCTTTTTATAGTGACACTTGTGTGAGTTCACACATTGGAGTGTCACTCATTTGAGTTATATCGTTTCCGCTTACAGTCGATCGGCAGTGCGGCGCGAGAACAGATTCAAAAGTTAATTGAGGGCAAAGTATATTTGGAGTTATTTGTCAAAGTGCAGCCGAAATGGTGGCAGTCTCGCACTCGTTTAGCGGGATTGGGCGATCGCGTGGAAGAGTAAAACTTTGGCAGTTGGCAGGTGGGGTTCTTCCGTTCTATGAATCAAGAATCGAGCACGACTTTCGCTCTGAGAGAGTTTGATCGGGCCCGGAGAGTCGATACAAACCCCCGCTTAACAACTAGAACGCCTTTCCAACAACAGTACACTAAACTGAGAGCAGCCCCATTCGCCCCAGTTGACCTATGCCGCGTTGGTTCAATACTGCTGGCCCCTGCCAAGAAGACATTCATTACGCACTGTCGCCCACGGTACGCTTACCAAGGTTAGAACGGTTAATCGCTCAACGCAACTATTTCGTCATCCATGCACCCCGGCAAGTGGGGAAAACCACCGCTATGCTGGCGTTAGCCAAACAACTCACCGACAGCGGACAATACACCGCCGTGATGCTGTCGGTAGAAGTCGGCGCACCCTTCAGTCAAGATATCGGCGGTGCAGAAGAGGCTATTTTGGGGGCTTGGCGACGGGCGATTTCGATTCGACTTCCCCCAGAATTGCAGCCGCCTGCTTGGCCTTCGTCGGAACCGGGACAGCAAATCGGCGATGTACTCAGCCTGTGGACACAATCTTCTCCTCGTCCTTTGGTCATTTTCATCGACGAAATTGACGCATTGCAAGACCAAGCTTTGATTTCTATTCTGCGCCAATTACGCGATGGTTATCCCAATCGCCCGAAAGCGTTTCCGCAATCGGTGGGTTTAATTGGTTTGCGGGATGTTCGCGATTACAAAGTGGCCGCGGGAGGAAGCGATCGACTCCATACATCCAGTCCGTTTAATATTAAAGTGCGATCGATTACTCTGAGAGATTTTAATGCCTCAGAAGTCGCCGAACTCTACGCGCAACATACCGAAGATACCGGACAAGTTTTTACACCTGAAGCCGTAGCCTTAGCTTTTGAACTCACTCAGGGACAACCTTGGTTAGTGAATGCTTTAGCTAAGGAAATTGTAGAAGAATTAGTTACCGATGAATCTATAGAAATTACACCCGACCATATTTTAGAAGCAAAAGAAATTCTCATAAAACGGCAAGATACGCATTTGGATAGCTTGGCGGAACGACTGCGAGAAAACCGAGTCAAAGCCATTATCGAGCCGATGCTAGCCGGACGAGAATTGCCAGAATCTTCTAATGACGATCGCCAATACCTCGTAGATTTGGGCTTGCTCAAACGAGATCCAGCCGGGGGTTTAGTCATCGCCAATCCGATTTATCGAGAAGTGTTGCCGCGAGTTTTGGCGCAAGGGCCGCAAGATAGTTTACCGATTATCCGTCCGAGTTGGTTGAACGATCGCGGCGAACTACTACCAGATGCACTCCTGCAAGCGTTTCTCGCGTTTTGGCTGCAACATGGCGAACCGTTACTCAAAAGTGCGTCTTATCCCGAAATTGCACCGCATTTAGTGTTGATGGCGTTTCTGCATCGGGTGATTAATGGTGGGGGAACGTTGGAACGGGAATATGCGATCGGACGCGACAGAATGGATTTATGTTTGCGTTATGGTGAGGTAACGTTGGGAATTGAACTGAAGGTTTGGCGAACTCGGAAAGTCGATCCGTTGAGTAAAGGGTTGGAACAGTTAGATGGATATTTGGCTCGATTGGGACAAGATGAAGGGTGGTTGGTGATATTCGATCGTCGCGAGAATGCACCGGAATTAGAAGAACGACTGAATACTGAAATTCATCTGACACCAATGGGGCGAACCGTTACAGTTATTCGTGCGTGATGAAGTTGTGATGAATGTTTTGGTTCTGGCGATCGCCGAGAGTGTGCGATCGACTCTAATCTAAAATATAATTAAGAAGCGGTTGACACACACGATCGAGCTGCGGTATTACTCGATTATATCCAGTATTGTACCGTAACTGCAATACAATTATTCGATCGCGCACCCATGCAACAAGCTAGTAGATCCAATCTTTTCGCCAAACATCAAACGAGGAGATTCTCAAAAATTCCAACTATGAACTACCGAAACCACATCACGATCGAAGCAAATAAACGCGGTGGTAAGCCTTGTGTACGCGGCTTGCGAATTACGGTTTATGAAGTGCTTGAGTACCTGGCTTCCGAGATGACCGAAGCAGAAATTCTCGACGATTTTCCCGATTTGACGCGAGAAGATTTAAAAGCCTGTATTGCTTATGCTGCTGACCGCGAGCGTCGGTTTATGACCGCCACCTTATCGGCATGAAATTACTTTTTGATGAAAACTTGTCGCCCAAGTTACCGAACCGTTTGAGCGATATTTTCCCAAATTCGCTTCACGTTCGAGATGTGGGAATGAAAGCAACGATCGACCCAATAGTTTGGGATTATGCAAAAGACAATAATTTGATGATTGTCTCGAAAGACGCGGATATGCACGACCTGAGCTTAGTATTTGGGAATCCACCGAAAGTTATTTGGCTTTGCCTTGGAAACTGTTCGACATTGCAAATTGAAAATTTGCTGCGTCGGAATTTTAACGCGATCGAGTTATTTTATGAAGATGAGACTTTATCGCTGCTTGCTTTATCATAATGCACCGATCGCCGAGAGTGTGCGATCGACTCTAAATGCTCTCTAATCTAAAATCTAATAAAGATAGCTTTTTTCAGTGTGACGGCTTAATTGATTGAGTCAAATCGTGCGGCGAACTCGATCGAGGAAAGGAGATTCTGATGGGGAGTAAGAAGAGGTTGACATACATCCTCAAGCGGCGGTATTATTCGACTATATGCAGTGTTGTACCGCAAATGCGATACAATTATAAGTTAGGTAGCTTGAGCCTCTGGCTAGGGCCGTACGGTAAACTCACTTGTTGAGAGTAAAACATAGGTGAATGTTAGTGGCGCTTTTCAGTCGGCTCTTAAATCTCAATACAGGCAGTATTCCGCTAGAAGATTTCTTCACTGAGTTGGTCGCCTACCTCTTCAGTACAGACAAGGAAATTCTCTATTCTTGGCTTAAGAATTTAAACTTATTGGATATAAATATTTATTTGGATGCCTATGTTTCAACACAGAGGGAGTTTGAGCCTCTTGATGATCATCGTTTAGCTAGCCGCCCAGATATCTTAATTGAGCTAGTAGATGCTAAAAGTCGTAGCATCATCTTTATCGAAAGTAAGATTGGCTCTCAGGAAGGCTACGAGCAGCTTTCAAGGTATGCCGAGATTTTGCATGGAATTTCAGGGTTCCAGCATAAATTTCTTTTGTACATTACTCGTGATTTTGATCCAAAAGATCAAGCAGATATTTTCAAGAATATTTCTCAATCTACCGTTCAGTTCAGGCAATTGAGGTGGCATCAGTTCTATCGATTTTTGAAATCTCAGGCAGATACAATGCTTGTTAAAGAAATTGTGACATTTATGGATGAGTATCGCATGGCACATAACAATCAGTTCTCTTCTATTGACGTGATTGCGTTAGCAAATTTCACAAAATCACTAAAACTTATGGAAGAGACAATGTGGGGAGAAGTCAGTCAGCGCTTTGAGAAAGTTCTGGGAGCAATTAAGCAAAAGTCTACAGCTCTTACCCAGATTCAATGGCATGGGCGGTATTTAATGACTGCCTCAATGCCAAGTGGAAGATGGTGGTGTGGTCTAGGCTTTATTCTAAAGACATCACATTTAACTGATTACCCAATAGTACGTCTCGTACTTGAAGTAGATCCTAATTCACCGCGTCGAGCAGAAATTATTGAAACGATGAAAGATATTTGCGAACAGTACGGTTGGAGGGGTTATAACTTAGATAGCTCAAAAGACTGGGCAGGAATAGTTCGAGACAAAAGTTTACAGGATTTTCTTTCTGAAGAAGACCATGTGGTGGCTGTCAAAAGATTTTTCCTGCAAGCACTAGATGAGTTAGAAAAGATCAAATCTCAGTATTCAAAACTTCCTTGGGTAGCAATTCAAGGCAATGGAGAAAGCTCTGATGATACGTTGCCAGCTACCTAACAAATCGTTGCAACGGCGGAATAAAGATAATCGGGCGTTGCTTAATCAGGGTATGAAAAAAATCAATTGAAAATCCCGAAGCGTTGTGAATACTGGTTTCTATGATTGGCATATTTAGCCTTTCATACCGTAAATCAGCAACGCCGATAATCGGTGGGGATGCCAGGGTTACTAACCGCCGCTGAACTCAATCGTTATCTCGCAAACGCTGCCTGACTTTGGAGATGATTCGGAATCTCGATCGAGAGCTTGACCTACAGAAAATTGGTAGAATCAATAGACACGCTTCGATCGCGCACCATGCAACAAGCTAGTATATCCAATCTTTTCACCAAACCTCAAACGAGGAGATGCTCAAATGCCATTGGCTGAACTAATGTCACAGATCCAGGAACTTTCAAAAATTGACAAGCTTCGGCTGATGCAGTTTCTGGCAACAGAACTGATCAAAGAAGAAGATGCAACAAACTTTTTTGTTGCCGATCGAGAGTATCCGGTCTGGTCGCCTTACAATTGCTCTGAGGCTGCCAATGTTTTAATGAATCTTCTGACGACAAAACAACAAGAACAGAATGATTGACGCTCAGAGATTTCCCTACAAAATCATTGACAGCAGTCTTGGCATGGTCGATCGAATGCCGTATCTGCCATTGACACTCAGCCTGAACGGTCAATCCTTGAACGCTGAGGGCTTACTAGATACAGGCGCAAGCGTTAATGTTTTGCCCTACGAGTTAGGGCTACAACTGGGCTTAGTCTGGGAAAATGAGACACTCTCAGTCGTATTGGCTGGGAATTTGGCTCGATTTGAAGCCCGCGCAGTCGTTGTTAATGCTCGAGTTAGTTCATTCCCAACGCTTAACCTGGCATTTGCCTGGACACAAGCAACCAATGTACCTTTGATTTTGGGGCAAGCTAATTTCTTCTTCGAGTTTGATGTCTGTTTCTTCCGGGCACGTTCAGAATTTGAAATCCGTCCTAAGCAGAGTGAATAGAAATGAAAACACTCCAACTATACCGTTATCTCGTAAACGCAGCCTGACTTTGGAGATGATTCGGAAGCTCGATCGAGAATTAAGGATTCCGGTGGATAAATGTCGCCCTACATTACCAACACTAATTGCTGCTTTATTCTACGATTTATCAACAGATAAAAAAATCAAAATCCCTTCAATCGGTGAAAAACGGGAACGGGAATTGCAGTCTCCTACAGCTAGGACTTGATATGATATCTACGAGCAAGCCAACTGGTTAAGCCAACAATCCCCGTACCTTGATAGTCGGGGAGTGTCAACAACAAGTATCAAGGCAACTCAACGGAACTCGGTTTAGCAATGTGAGGCAAGCCCCAGCCCAATTTTTCCCGCAAAATGTGGAAAAACTCAAAAGATTGCACCCGAATAAACCGGGCTGGGTACGGAGCTCGCTCGACTTGCACCCAATCTTCGGGCAGAACATAACATCCGCCGTTCCCGTCTACCACCATTACCAGGCGGGTGGGACTCGCCGGCAAAATCTTGATCGGCTCGGTGTTGGAAAACACCAAAGCCCGCGAAGCCATTGAATGCGGGCAAATAGGCAGCAACTGCAACACCGGCACTCCCGGAATGATGACAGGGCCGCCGGCTGAAAGGGCGTAAGCTGTCGATCCCGTGGGAGTCGAGATAATTACCCCATCTGCGGCAATGTCAATAGAGGCGTGCTGACCGATCGCCACTTCAAAATGACACATACAAGTCAGCGGTTCCCGGTGCAGCACCATTTCATTGAGACAAAGGGCTTCCCAGAGGCAGTCGTTTTCTCGAAACAGTCGCACCGCCAGCATCGATCTTTCTTCTATTTCGTATTCTCCGGCGATTACCTTTTCCAAAGCTTGCGGCAGCAAGTTCAGGTAAGTTTCTGTTAAAAAGCCCATGTGACCGGTATTGACAGTCAGCAGCGGCACTCCGATTGGAGCGACTTGGCGAAATGCCGACAGCACCGTACCGTCGCCGCCCAAAACCACTGCAAACTCCATGTCGCTGTCAAAACCGGGGGGGACGAGTTGTTCGATCTGAGTGTGGCACAGGGGGCGATCGGGGCTAGAATAGCCCAGAATTCCTCCCGAACCAGAAACCGAGCAAACCTCCCAGCCGCGGGCAGTCAGCTTGTCTTCTAACTCTGCGGCGATGCGACAAGCCACAGGTTTAACGTCGTTGTATATAATCCCAGCTTTCGGCACTTTAAAATGTAAAGGGCATTTTTTGTTTACTCCGTTTTTTAGTTTTAAGCTGCTCGTACTCTATTTCCTTGAGCTTCTTTAGAATCAGATTAAAGTATTCTTCGAGATAAGACTCCAAAGTAGTAGTTTCTTTAGGGTCGATTCCGAAGACACTGTAAACATCATCCATCGGAGCTTTCAAGGGTTTTCCGGCTGCCAAAACTTCTGAAAAAGCCAATCTGTCAGCTACGTTCCAACTCCACTGAAAGAAGGTAGCTAATTTACGAGTAGCCTGCAACAAGATGTCTGGGGTGCGCGTAATTTTGGCTTCCTTCCCTGACAGCCGTTCGCACAACCGCACGATTTCGTCAGCATCCCAAGCACGATTTCCCACCACCGGAAAGCTTTTTTTCTCGGTTTCAGGAACCGAAAGAGCCCGGACGGCAAATTTAGCAACGTCCTGAGTGTTCATGTAGGCAAGGGCGGATGGCTTGTTGGGCAGCCAGACTGCCTGATTGTCCAAAATCGGCATTGCATACAGGCTCAGCAGTCCTTGCAAAAAGCCGCAAGGTCTCAAGATTGTGTAGTCTAAACCGGATTCTGCTAAAAACAGTTCGGTACAACGCTTGATTTCCAACAAGGGGACTTGGGGATATTTCTCAGCGTCGAGAAAGGAAAAGAATATGTAACGCTTGATGCCTGCTGCTGCAGCTGCTTGGATCAGCGATACTTTTCCGTCCCAGTCTACTCTTTTGATGCTGACTGAATCGGCTGCACTGGCTGTTGCTGCATCGATAATAGCACTGACGCCTTCTAGGGCCGGAGGCAGACTGTCTGGCTGGCAAAGGTTTCCCGGTACGAGTTCAGCGCCCCATTCTTTCAAAAATGCAGCTTTTCTGTAACTTCTGACTAAACAGCGCACCTGGTAGCCCTCGTCTAGGGCGCGGCGGGCTATTTGGCGGCCGAGAGTGCCGGTGGCACCTAAAATCAATAAAGTCATCTAGGGATTAATTATGAATCTTAAACTTTCTATAAGATGGTATCAGGTTTTTGTTAAGTTTATATAAAAAACTTAACAAAAACCTGAAATTTTCTCATTTTAGGCTTGAGATATTCGGCAGAAGGCTTGCTTTCGGCAGAAAGTAGACTCTAGAAGGCAGAAGGTAGAAGGCTTGGGAAGGATTGGTTGAAAAAAACTTATTCTTCGCGGCCTTGCAATTTGAGCAGGAGGAAGCCTCCACCTATACCCACGAAAATTAGGGAAAAGGACAAAAAGGCTGCATTGAAAATTTCAGGATTCATGATTTGATAAGTCCCATTGGGCGATCGCATTAAATAAAGATAATATAATTTGGGGCAACCAGGTACATGAATGCTAAAATTTCAGTGCCGAAATTCCTGTATTTTGTTGGAGAAAACTGCCTTGAGTCTCGATCGGGAATCACAACTAGCTGTAACTCTGGGAGATCCGGCGGGAATTGGACCGGAAGTGATTCTCAAGGCATTGGCCGATCCCGCTGCTGGTTTGAGGGCAACGGTTATAGGTTCTAGGAGAGTTTTGCAGCAAACTTACGATAAGTTGCGATCGAGCAATCCCGCAGCAGAAGCGGCAAATCCCGAAACATTAAACATTATTGATATTGAACCAGACAGCAAGTGGGGCGAAATTGTCCCCGGCGTCGGGAGTGCAGCTAGCGGGGCGGCTAGCTTTGCTTACATGGAAAGTGCGATCGCCCGTACCCTCGCCGGCGAATTCTCCGCCATCGTGACCGGCCCGATTTCCAAAACTTGCTGGCAGGCGGCCGGTTACAATTATCCCGGACAAACAGAACTCCTCGCAGAAAGAGCGAAATCGCAGCGATTCGGAATGCTATTTGCCGCCACATCTCCACACAGTGGCTGGACGCTGGTAACTTTACTCGCTACCACACATATTTCCCTCCGTCAAGTCCCCGATGCTTTGAGTCCAGAATTACTGAGTGAAAAACTAGAATTACTGATAGACTGTTTGCGGGAAGATTTTGGGCTGGAAAGACCGAAAATTGCGATTTCTGGCTTAAATCCTCACAGCGGCGAAAATGGCAAACTGGGAAATGAAGAGCAAGACTGGATGATACCTTGGTTGGAAACGCAGCGCGATCGCTTTCCTCAAGTGCAATTAGACGGGCCAGTTCCCCCTGATACCCTGTGGGTAAAACCGGCTAAAGTTTGGTACGGTTTAGCCAAGGAAGCTCACGACGGTTACTTGGCAATGTACCACGACCAGGGGTTGATTCCAGTAAAATTGATGGCTTTCGATAAAGCAGTCAACACTACAATTGGCTTGCCTTTTGTCCGCACGTCTCCGGATCACGGCACAGCTTTTGATATTGTAGGTCAAGGGGTTGCGGATGCCTCCAGCATGAAGGCAGCATTGCAGTTAGCGGCTCAGTTGGCTAGTCGCAGAACAGCAGTTAAAATAGGGCCATAGCTTTAGTACGCCTGACGCTTGGAAAAATTGTGTCATTCCTATTGATTTTCGCTGGGGTGAGGCGGCAAGCAAGCTGGTAATTTCCTTCGGTCGATCAAAATCACGTTTGGGTAGGGCAGTATGGCAGCATCAAATGACAATTCAGGGAAAATATATCAGTCAGAAAAAGAGGTTTCTGATGCAACTATAGCAAGTTCTAAAGCTGGAGAGCAACTTCAGGAATTGCTAACCATACTGACTGAATTCCAGTTATTAAAGAAATCAAAAAAAGAATCAAGCGAGCTGAAGTTACCGCTTGCGGAAAAGTCTGTTCAGCGATTAGAGGATGAGGAAAATCGGCGCAAACAATTGTCTTTTCGGATCGAATCACCGAGTCTTGTACCGGAAGTATTAACTAACGATGAAGAGATCCCCTCTCAAAGACGAGAAACAAGTAATCAAGAACATGATTTATCTATAACCGCGAAGGTAGCAAAAAATTATCGACCCTCAGAGGAAGAGTTAGAACAAGCAGTAGAGGAGTTTAAGCGGTTGCAGCAACTGTTGTTTGAAAGGGATTTACCGGAATTTTACAGTAATGTTTTGAGCGTGGAACAAAGGTTAGAAAATTTTGAGAAGCTGATGTCTGAACCCCAAGAGTTGATGACTTTACTGAAACCGTTAGTTCCTGAGTTAGTGAGAGATGAATTAGAGGGGTTGAAGTCGGAATTAAAAAATGCGATCGAACTCGCTAGCAGCGATCAAATTAATCAGCTCGAACTGCAGACCAAAATAGCTGATTTGGAAAATAAAATTGCTAACTTCAACCAGCAGCAACTGCCGAGTTCAGAACAGTTAATGCAACGGGTGATGTTGGTGGTGGGCGAGCTGCTAAACCGCAAGGTAGAGGAGTCTAAGTTAGAGGTAGCTTCGGCGATCGCACCGACAGTCAATCAAGTAATTCACAATCAAAACGGACTTGAAGAACAGGTAATAAGAATTGAAGATAGAGTTGCGAATATTCAGCAGCGTTACCAGCAGCAACCTGAAGATTTAATCAAGCAGCTAGTACCAGTAGTTAGCGAATTGCTAAACCGCAAAATTAGTGAATTAAAATCAGAGATTGTAGAAGCTGTTACCCCCTCAGTACAGGTAAGAATAGCTTGGGTAGAAATAGAAGAAAAAGTATTGAGCATCATCGAACGCCGACTGGCTACACAACAGTCGCCAATTCAGAAGCCAGAAGAGATAATGGCGATGCTAATGCCCGCAATAACTGATTTGCTGAATCAGAAAATCGATGAATCAAAATTACAAGTAGCAGCGACGATCGAACCTTTGATAGAATCAGCAATTCTTCAAAGAGATGTTCAAGGAAAATTGAGCGATGTAGAAAGTAGACTAAATAATCTTCAGCGACAGCAAAAAACTCAGCCGGAAGATATAATGGCAAGGTTAATGCCGTTAATGATTGAGTCGCTGAACCGGAAAATCGAGGAGACAAAGTTAGAGGTGAGAGAGGCGATCGCACCCGGTGTCCACACAGCTATTCAAAACAGCGGTATTGCAGCACAAATATCAAATAATGAAAGTAAGATTGTCGAAGTTCAGCAGCAAGTTTTAGCCGAGATAGAAGGGTTGATGGCAAGAATAATGCCAGTGATTGTAGAAATGCTGTCCCGAAACATCGGGGAAGCAAAGCTAGAGATAGAATCTGCGATCGCCCCCGCTGTCGATGCCATCATTCAGAATAAAAGGATCGATCAAAGACTCGCGAAGATCGAACAACAGGTTGTGGCGATCGAACACCGGATTTATGAATCGACAGACTTGTTTACCGATTTACTGAAACCTTTGATTGACGAGCTGATGGTTAGCCATCACGCCCAACTGCAAAAGTCTGTTATTGAATCTATTTTACCCTTGTTAGATGAAGTTGTAAGTTATAATTACAAACTCAACGATAAAGTAGGCGAACTCGATCGCAAAATTACTGATGCGGAATGGGGAGGCAATCGGGAACAATTACTTGCCCGAATTAAAATCATGTTTCCCGAAATGATGCTCCAAACAATTAATGAGTCTAGAAAATCATTTGTCGAAACCCTAGCTCCGATAATTGATGAAGTAATTAATACCAAAACCCGAGAAAACAGGCAATCGATGGGAGTAGCCATATCGCCTGCTCTGACTGTAGGAATCAGCCACAGAATCAGTGAATCGCCCGATGAAATTGCAATGGCGATCGCGCCGGAAATGGCCACCGCTATCAAACAGCAAATTCATCTCAAGCGAGAAGCAATGTCGGATGCACTTTATCCAATCATCGGCAGCACGATTTTAAAATACATCGCCGAGATGATGCGGGAGATTAATGAAAAACTCGAATCATCTTTAAGTCCAGAGAAAATTAGTCGCAAAATTAAAGCAAAATTCCAGGGAATTTCTGAAGCAGAATTGCTGATAAAAGAAACAACACCGCTGAGTGTTAAAGCTGTTTTTTTAATTCAAACAGAATCGGGCATAGTAATTTCAGCAGTGCAGAAGTCTGAACGCGAACAGCTAGAATCAGACATGGTAGCGGGGATGCTGACTGCTATTCGGGCTTTTGTCAACGATTGCATATCTCAGTCTGGAAATATTGCAGAAATTGATGCAATAGAATACGGCACATCTACGATCGTATTGGAAGTAGCTGGTTCGTGTTATCTAGCAGTAGTGATGCAAGGAGAAACCCGCCAGTGGTTTAAGTACAAAATGCGAGCGATATTCAACAATATTGTTCAAGAATACGGAGATCAAATTCGGTCATTTAACGGCGATCCAGCAACTGTACCACCAGAAGTAAACTCGAAATTGCAAAAATTAATCGATACAGAGGTAAAAGTTAAATCTTCTAAACTTCCCATTTTACCAATTATCGGTTTGGCAGCGTTAGGTTTAATTGGGGTACCTTGGGGAATTCATCAATACCGCAGCGCAGTTGAAGCGAGCTTAGAAGCAGATACCAATTTAGCATTACAATCTGCTCCCGAGTTATCGGTTTATCGTATAGCGGCCGATGTTAAAGATAAATTATTGGAGATTTCGGGACGAGTGCCGAATCAAAATCTGCGATTGAAAGCGGAAAAAATCGCTCAGCAAGCGGCTCCACAATCAAAAATTGAAAATAAAATTATAGCCGTTGAAGTTCCTCCCGATCCGGTTTTAGTCGAAGCCGATGTCAAGCGGACAGCAGCTCTTTTGAATAAAGTAGAAAGCATTAATATCTCAGCTCGCTATGCAGAGGGAAAAGTCGCCGTTGCAGGCAGCGTAAGCAAAGTGCCAGATGCTCAGAAAATAACTCAAGCTTTTGAGAAAATTCCGGGGGTAAAGTCTGTAACAAATACAGTGATAATAGGAACTCCACCGCCGCCAAAGATAATAATGCCTGTTCGCGTGTATTTCGGTGCAGGTTCGGCAAGTTTGCAGGCGAAAGATGTAGCAGAAAAGCTTAGCAAAGTCAAGGAATATATGGAGAAAAATCGCACGAAGAATTTAAGGATAGTTGGCTACAGCGATTTTAAAAGCACTCCGGTAGAAAATCAAAAGTTGGCACTGGAAAGGGCGACAAATGTGAAAAATATTTTGGTTAGACAAGGGATAAATGGCAACAGAATACAAGTTGCTTCTACTAAGGGTCGTCCCGAAGGTGTGGAGGTCAATCAACCGCTGTGGCTGAGCAGATTGGTACTATTTGAGGTGATAAATTAAAATAGGGAATTGGGCATCGGGCATCGGGCATCGGGCATCGGGCATTGTTAATTGGGAATTTTCCCTAATGACTAATGACTTCTTTCTCTTAATTTATAGTAACTGGCAAGAAGGTTAGAACATTTTTTCTCGCTGAAAATATTGCTCTGACTGCATTTCCCTTCTTTGTTTTTCCTACTTCCATCGGACTGACATCCGTTACATCTTGTACAGTGCTCGTTGCCGAACTTCCTGACATCCGTTACATCCGTTACACAATCCGTTGCCGAACTTCCTTATTCCTATTAAATTAATCGAACTCGCCCAGAGGTAAAGGCTTGTATTCGATCGCCCGCCAAGCATACTAACAAGCGGCCGCATCCGTCAATGCCGGCAGCTTCTCCGCAGATGGTTTCCGAGGAAAGTTCGATCGCCACAGGGCAGCCAATCAACGCATCGCGGCGGCGCAATTCCGGTAAAAGTAGCGCTAAACCGGACTTGGAGGCTGCTTTGTCTGTGGTAGAAAACATATCGGCTAGTTCGAGTAAATAGTGCCGCAGTCGATCGAGCAAACACAGTTCATCTGGTACTTTACTAGCAATAGAATGCAAGCTTACGGCATTGCCGAGATCCCTTTCATCCAATCCCGCAGCCGCGAAATCTACGCAGCGGTTGAGTCCAATTCCGACAACCGCGCGAGTTTTACCCAAAACATTCCCGGAAGTAGCTTCGCAGAGAATTCCGGCTAATTTGTGGCGATCGATCCAGACATCGTTTGGCCATTTCAGGCGCAGCATATCGCGACAGTCGGGAACCAAATCTTCGATCGCGTAAATCACTGCTAAACCCGCTGCTAAACTGAGCCCCGGCAACAGATTGGGGTTGAGGTTTTCGAGTACAAAACTAACAGTCAAGACACCGCTTGGGGCGTGCCAGGTGCGCCCGTGTTGGCCGCGCCCGCTGGTTTGCTGCTTGGTAAATACTGCATCTCCGTGGTGGAGTTGGGCCGCGCGGGCGATCGCCCAACTGTTGGTACTCGGACAAGTATCCAAGGAGTGTAGCCAGTGATGGAGGTTTGGGCGATCGGGTTGTGTGGTTGCGGGCACGGGAGTTAAGGGCAATTCAGACAAGATTTGATTTGTAGTATTTGATATCTCAAAGCTGATTATCGCAGGGCGATCGATCTTTTGTGCGAGTTTGGGCGATGGCGTCCCGCCCTCGCCCATGCTACGGCATTTTCGTCCGTGTTAATTCTTGCCGTTGCGATCGAAGTCTTCTATAAATATGTCTCAGCGGGGATTAAATGGGCGCCTGCACAGACAAAACTCGCAAGCCTTGGGTTAAGAGTTTATTGAGTCCAGGAAGTTTGAATCGCCCGGTATATTTAGCTTTGTTGTGCAGGAGCGATTTCTAATCGCCCGGTATATTTATTTGAAGCTCGATCGCTCTGTTAAAGCCTTGCCGCCAGTAAATCCTTAAGAATTGGGATTTTGGTCACAATTTCTGCTTGAGATACCTGGGTTTGCTGCCAACTCGATCGCCCTGCAAGTCGATCTGCCCACTGCTGCAACTTCGGATACTCATCAAAAGATATGCCAAAAATCCCCAGGGAAGGCACCGCAGTGCCCGCCACCACTTCGGCGAAAGTAAACTGTTCCCCAGCAAAATAAGTGCGATCGTCCGCCAGCAACCCCTCAAAAAACCTCAGCAGCGTTACTATCTGCTGTTTTGACTGTTCCAACTTCTGTGCAGTGTCTCCCGCTACACCCAGCATTTGACGTGTTAATGGAAACATTGCCGGCAACAGTTCATTTAACGTCAGCATTTCCACCATCCGTACAATTCCCAACGCTTTCGCCTCTGTCGGTAGCAGTTGAGGGATGGGGTATTTCGCCTCCAGATAATCGAGAATTGCCAGCGACTCCACCAAAGTCAAGTCTTCATCTACTAAAACCGGTATGCGGTGGAACGGGTTAATTGCCACAAAATCCGGCTTAAATTGGTCGCCGTCGAGGTTAAGTGCGATCGGCTCAAACGCAATCTGTTTTTCCAGAAGTGCCACCCACACACGCCGAGAATTCATAGAAATTGGAGTGTAGTACAGTTTCAGCATCAGATTTACCTTAGGGAACACCATCAGTTTAGCAGCAAAATACCTTGATATATAAGGGTTTGGGGGAACGCAGCGGGTGGGTGGGAGCGATCTGCACCCCTTTAAAAAACCCAATTTTAAAAAAAGTTGTATTACCCCCTTGACAGTCTTGTATTATGCAATGTAGTATAAATGTATGGCGAAGGGGAAATAGATTCAAAGCCTTGCCCCACAAGCAATACGAACATTGAAAACAGAATAGGAAGTTAATCGTGTCACATAATTGTGGACATCGGCGGTGTAGACTCCGGCAACAATAGCCCGATCGGGTTGTAGTACGCGGAATCAATCGCCACCCCGTCCCAACTTGAGTAATTCAAGGACAGAAAATTGTTCATTTTCGCGGGGGTATAGCTCAATCGGTCAGAGCAATCGCCTGTCGAGCGAAAGGTTGCGAGTTCAAGTCTCGTTACTCCCGTCAGTCGATTTTAGATTTTAGATTTTAGATTTTAGATTTACTCCACAGGAGAAGAATCTGGGAACTGGAACTAGGGTCTAACATCCACACCTCCTGTCGGAAAGCAAGTATCCGTTTTTCGGCGGGGGTCAAAGTCCCGTAGGCAAAAGTCAAGCCGTCTCCCTCTCAAGGAGAAGATTGCGAGTGCAAACCTCGTCGGGACTCCCAGGTTAGGTGGTCGAGTGGTTGAAGGCGTCGGTCTGCAAAACCGATTTTCGCGGGTTCAAATCCCGCCCTAACCTCTGTTCCCAATCAGAAATTAAAAATTAGAAATTAAAAGATTAAACTAACAGTCTTTTAATTAATTTTTTTAACTTTGAAAAGGAACGAAGCGAAAGTGACATTGCAGCGTAGCTTAATCGTAAAGCGCCAAGTTCATACCTCGGTCAATGCGGGTACCGCTTCGCGGAAGCAAGCTACAAATCCCGCCGCTGCGACCACAAGCAGGGATGGTGTAACTGGCAACACTCTGGTCTCCAAAACCAGCATTCTGAGTTCAAATCTCAGTTCCTGTGCCAATTTATAGTGCTGTAGGCAAATGGTTTAAGCCGCTTGGTTTTCACCCAAGTGATTGCGGGTTCAACTCCCGTCAGCACTTCTCGTGGGTCGTTGGCAGAATGGTTTTGCAGCCGCCTTTTAAGCGGATGGATCGAGGTTCAATTCCTCGACGACCTACCAAAATTTCTATCTTGGGTCGGCCCTCCTATTGGCGTGGGTAGCTGTCTGTAAAACAGTAGCTTAAAGCGTTGCTGGTTCAATTCCAGCCCGACCCATTTGTAACTGCATTTAATATGCAGTTGCAATGTTGAGAACGTGGTGTAACTGGATAACATCTCAGTCTACGAAACTGAAGATTTGGGGGTTCAAATCCCTCCGTTCTCGCTGTGGAGAGGTGGCCGAGTGGCTTAAGGCGCTTTCCTGCTAAGAAAGAGCGGTTTAACAGCCGTCGAGGGTTCAAATCCCTCCTTCTCCGTTTTCCCCCGATAGCTCAGTTGGTAGAGCGCTTGTCTGAAGAGCAGGAGGTCGTCAGTTCGATACTGACTTGGGGGATTGCGTTGCCTTATAGCTCAATGGTAGAGCAAGCGGTTGTTAACCGCTAGGTTGTAGGTTCGAGTCCTACTGGGGCAGCCATTTTTTCAATTGCCGGGTAGACAAATTGGTAAAGTCGCCTATCTCTGAAATAGGAGTTTCTGTAGGTTCAAAGCCTACCCCGGCACCCAATTATTGGGAAGTCGCCTAATCGGTATGGCACCGCTCTTTGAAAGCGGCAAAATGCAGGTTCGATCCCTGCTTTCCCAGTTCTGCTATTACCAAAGCAGATCGATTACACTCCTGTAGCCCAATTGGCAGAGGCCGCAATTTCAAAAATTGTGTTGTGTGAGTTCAAATCTCACCAGGAGTACCAAATTTTTAACTAAGTTTCTACTTGCTCCTGTGGCGGAATTGGCAGACGCGGCAGACTTAAAATCTGTTTTATTTTGAGTGTGAGTTCGAGTCTCACCAGGAGCATGAACGGGATGTAATTCAGCGGCCAGAAGCCATGCTTTGGGAGCATGGAGTCGTTGGTTCAAATCCAACCATCCCGACTTTACCCCTGTGATGTAATTGGAAAACATCGCTTACTCAGAATGAGCGTCTTACAGGTTCGAGTCCTGTCAGGGGTATGAGGTTTTATTCAATCTCAAATCTCAAATCTCAAATCGGTTTTGCCCCTGTAGCCCAATCGGTAGAGGCGCTAGATTTAGGATCTAGTCAGTGCTGGTTCGATGCCAGTCAGGGGTATTTGGTGACATCGCGGGTGAAGTAGCCTGGGTAGGCTTGGAGGTCTCATAAGCCTCTTAATAGCAGGTTCAACTCCTGCCCCCGCCACCAAAAATGCAGGTGTGATGTAATTGGCAACATGAGGCTTTTGTAAAGCTTTCTTGCCAGTTCAAATCTCGCCATCTGCTTGGCGTGCTGGTGTAGCTCAATTAGGCAGAGCAACTGATTTGTAATCAGTCGGTTGTAGGTTCAATTCCTATCACCAGCCCCACAATTGCGGATATGGTGTAACGGTAGCATTCGAGTCTTCCAAACTCTAGGCACGAGTTCGAGCCTCGTTATCCGCTTGGCTAAACGAGAGGTTTTTTCAATCCAAAACCTCAAATTTCCAATCTAAAATCGGTTTGCGGGTGTGATGTAAAGGCTAGCATCTGAGTATGCCATTCTCAGCGCATGGGTTCGAGTCCCATCATCCGCTTTTGTAGTCCTGTAGCTCAACGGTAGAGCGTTTGCCTTACAAGCAAGATGTTGCAGGTTCAAATCCTGTCAGGACTACCAATTTATGGGAGTGTAGCTCAATGGATAGAGCGCCGCGCTTCGGACGCGGAGGTTGTGGGTTCGAGTCCTACCACTCTCGTTGTTTTTGCTTTAATTTAAGGAGGTTGATTCCATTGAATGGATAATTTTTTATAGTAAGATCGATCGCCCTTTGCGTGCCCCAATCTTTGGAGCCTACATACTTTAGTACGAGAGGAAAGGTAACGCTGTCAAAATCAGCGGGCGTTTGAGAACGAGGAGTGCGATGAACCCGGCAGGTTGGCTTAAAGGTAGCCATCCTTTAAAGAGTGTGTAATAACTCATCGGCGGAGTCCCTCTAGTAACTGAGAAAACGCAATGCTCTGATAACTTGCACGTCAAAGTGCGTGAAGCGCAGCTATCCCCTAGGGAATCGCGCATTAACAAACAATAGGGGAGTGTAACTCAACTGGATAGAGTGTCGAGCTTCTACCTCGAATGTTGTGGGTTCAAGTCCTACCGCTCCTGCTGTCTGGGGTTCGTAGCTTAATTGGTAAAGCATCTAACTGGCTGTTAGAAAGATATCGGTTCAAATCCGATCGCAATCCACCACACCGATTTTAGATTTTAGATTTTAGATTTACTCGACAGATGAATCTTTTACGCGGGGTCATAGCTCAATTGGTAGAGCGCTTGCTTTGCACGCAAGAGGTCAGGAGTTCGATTCTCCTTGACTCCACTTCCGGTGTCTGAAGTCGAAGCGGTCGAGACGCTAGCCCGTGAAGCTAGTTATTAGCGGGTTCAAGCCCCGTCGGACACCCCTTGGAAGATGCCGCTAAATGGTTGGCAACCAGTCTTGAAAACTGGGGTACAGGTAACTGTAAGGGTTCGATTCCTTCATCTTCCTTTTAACCCACCGGAAGTCGAAAAGCGAGACACCGTGCTGATAACGCGGCGATAGGAGGGGCAGTACCTCCTCGGTGGATGGATTGGTTTATAATAAGTCTAGATTTGCTAGTTATTCAACATAGAAGCCATGAGCATTCAAGTTCTCAAATTAGAATTGATTCAGTGGATTTTGTTATTAAAGGATATTCAAATTTTAAACAAAATCCAAAAACTGAAAGAAAATTCACCCGAAAAGACTGCTGTTCTCAAACCTCGTCAATTTGGCTGTGGTCAAGGAATTTTTACTTACGTTGCGGATGATTTTGATGAAACACCTCCTGGTTTTGAAGAATATATGTTGCCATGAAGTATCTAATTGATACTCACATTCTAATTTGGTTTGTTGAAGGTAACGATCGGCTTGATGAGTATGTGCGAGCGCTGATTGCTAATCCTGTCAATGAAATCTATATCAGCCAAGCGAGTCTGTGGGAACTTACTATCAAAATCAGCATCGGTAAGTTGTCTTTGTCTATTTCTGTGTCAGAGTTAGAAATATTTCTGATCTACCACGACTTTCAAATTCTAGAAACTAAGTTCCTCCATTACGAGAAATTGCAAAATCTTCCTTTTTACCATCAAGATCCTTTCGATCGCCTAATTATTTCTCAAGCCCAAGCCGAAGATTACACTATCATTACACATGACGAGAGGTTCAAACAGTACGATGTAAAATTGTTGTAATATCAAATTATCAAAATGAACGTGAAACATGAGAAAAGTTAAATATTACGTTGCTTGCACCGTTGACGGGTTTATTGCTCGCGAAGATGGCTCATTTGATTGTTTTCCTATGGAAGGAGAGCATTTCGCTGATTTGTTCGATTCCTTTCCTGAAACTTTTCCGGCTCACTTTCAGGAAGCACTAGGCATTCGTGCAGAGAACAAACAGTTTGATGCGGTTTTGATGGGACGGAAAACCTATGAGGTAGGGCTAAATTTTGGTGTAACTAATCCTTATCCCAGCTTGAAGCAGTATGTTTTTTCGCGCACTATGAAAGCCAGTCCCGATGAGAATATTCAACTTGTTTCGGACAATCCTGTCGCATTGGTTAAGGAATTGAAAAAAGAAACGGGTAAAGACATCTGGCTTTGCGGTGGTGGCGCTTTAGCGGCAACTCTTTTTTCTGAGATTGACGAGATGATTGTCAAGTTGAATCCGCTAGTTATCGGAGCGGGAATTCCTCTTTTTTCCGGTGCAATCGAGCCGACCAATTTGGAACTTGCCGATCGCAAAATCTATAGCAACGGTTTCATGTTACTTCATTATCGAGTGAAGCATTAGCAATCGGGACTTTATCCGTTGCAATTGCCGCAAGCAAAAAAGGACTGAAGTGTTTACTACACAATAATTTTTTAGGAATTACACAAACGCTAAGTTTTTAAGGGTGGTTAGCAAAGCGGTTATGCACCCGGCTTTTAACCGGTATCAGATAGGTTCAACTCCTATACCACCCACTCAATCGATTTTAGATTTTAGATTTTAGATTTTAGATTGAGGGATATCTGTGAGATTTTAGACTTTAGATTGAAAGGCATATTCTTGCACTGCATCTGCTGCATTTATCTGCGTTCATCTGCGTTATCTGCAATAATCTGCGGTTAAAAATCAAAAACTTGGAAAGTGCGGCTGTGTGGACGGCAACTGGTTTGGAATACCAGGGTGCAGCGAAAGCTGTAGAGGTTCGACTCCTCCACTTTCCTTTTTAATCATTAGTCATCAGTCCTTAGTCATTAATAACAGGCTAAAGACTCAAAACTCCTGATTAGAAACTAAAAACAACTCTTAGAGGAGAATCAAATGTAATGTCTCGCACCAAATTTGAACGGAACAAACCCCACGTCAATGTCGGTACGATCGGTCACGTTGACCACGGCAAAACAACCCTAACAGCGGCGATTACAATGACGCTGGCTGCACAGGGTCGGGCCAAGGCTAAAAAGTACGATGAAATCGATGCTGCACCGGAAGAAAAACAGCGGGGAATCACGATTAATACGGCTCACGTTGAGTATGAAACTGGCGATCGCCATTATGCTCACGTTGATTGTCCGGGTCACGCTGATTACGTGAAAAACATGATCGTGGGTGCCGCTCAAATGGATGGTGCAATCCTCGTCGTGTCCGCTGCAGATGGTTCCATGCCTCAAACTCGCGAACATATCTTGTTAGCGCGGCAAGTGGGAGTGCCGAAGCTGGTTGTCTTTTTGAATAAGAAAGATATGGTAGAGGATGCGGAAATTTTGGAGTTGGTCGAGTTAGAAATTCGCGAACTTCTGAGTTCTTACGGTTTTCCGGGCGATGATATTCCAATTGTCGCGGGTTCGGCACTGAAAGCGCTGGAAAAGATGACTGCTAATCCGAAAATTCAGCGCGGCGAGGATGAGTGGGTCGATGGCATTTACGATTTGATGGATGCGGTAGATGACTGGATTTCTACGCCCGATCGCGATATTGACAAACCTTTTCTGATGGCTGTTGAAGATGTGTTCTCGATCAAAGGTCGGGGAACTGTCGCAACTGGCAAAATCGAGCGGGGTAAAATCAAAGTCGGCGATACTGTGGAATTGGTGGGAATCCAAAACACTCGCACGATAACTGTTATCGGCGTTGAAATGTTCCAGCAACTTCTGGATGAAGGAATGGCTGGAGATAATGTGGGTTTGTTGCTTCGCGGCATCCAAAAAGACGAAATTGAACGGGGGATGGTGCTTGCTAAACCCGGTTCAATTCAACCTCACACTGAATTCGATTCTGAGGTTTACGTGCTGTCGGAAAAAGAAGGCGGCCGCCGAACTCCTTTCTTTGCGGGATATCGCCCTCAATTCTACGTGCGGACAACGGATGTTACAGGTACGATCGCATCTTTTACGGCTGATGACGGAAGCGCTATCAACATGGTAATTCCGGGCGATCGGGTTAATATGACTGTGAAGTTGTTGCAGCCGATCGCGATCGAACAAAATATGCGTTTTGCCATCCGCGAAGGCAATCGCACAGTCGGTGCCGGTGTCGTCTCCCGAATTCTGAAGTAGATGCTTTCGGAACCAATTAGAATCAGTAGGGTGGACAAAAGTCCACCTTACTCATTAATTCACAGCAAGTTTTTCAGTGTGGATGCAGTAGAGCGCCAAGATTGAGTCAAGCGAATTGTCGAGATTGGAGATGGCCAAGTATCAGATTTGGTTGGATAGTCGGCCACAGGTTTTGCACAACTCTGGGGAGGTGCTTGAGGTCGATCGCGCTTAAATGAAATATGGAATCAGGGCGATCGCACTTGCGTTAAATATTTACCCTGGGCGATCGCCACAAATTTTTACAAAAATAGTTTATTTTTCAGAACGGTTGTGTTATACTAGGTTAGATGCGGGAGTATAGCTCAGTTGGTTAGAGCAGGTGACTCTTAATCTCAAGGTCGAAGGTTCGAGTCCTTCTACTCCCATCCCAAATCCTGAACCTGAATTTATCGAAACTCACGAGTGCAGTCAACTGCTGTAACGGTTCGATGCGTCGGGGTGTTTGCGTTGTGGGATTTTTAATGCCGATCGACCGATCGGATCAGTCGATCGATAAAAGTGCGATCGCCCAAGCTATTTTTAAACTGAATAACAACAGGAAATGGTGATTAGCTATGATGGCAAATCTCTCGGCGCGCTGCTATGCGGGCGATCGCGATTTAGATGCGATCGCCCATTTAATCAATACTTGCGAAGAAGTCGATCGGCTCGATGAAGGCACTTCCATATCGGAACTGCAACAAGAATTTAACGCCCCGTTTTTCAACAAAGACCGGGATATCCGCCTTTGGGAAGATGCGGAGGGAAAATTAATCGGTTTTGCTCAGTTGTCAGTTTCTGAGCCTGGGGAAGTAATTGACGGTTGGCTGTGGTTTCGCGTTCACCCGGAGGCGCGCGGAGGCGATGTGGAAGCAGCCGCGATCGCCTGGGGTGAAGTGCGGATGCGCGAGGTGTCTGCGATGCGGGGCGGGCGCGTGAAGCTGCGAACCTACGCGCGCGCTGAGGATTGCGATCGCATTTCTCTGCTGACAAGTTGCGGTTTCAAGGCCGATCGCTATTTTTTCCGAATGGCGCGATCGCTTTCTGAACCGATCCCAGAACCGCAATTCCCACAAGGTTTTACCCTGCGTCAGTTCCCCGGCGAACAGGATGCGGCAGCTTGGGTAGAAATGTTCAACCAGTCGTTTATCGATCACTGGAATCATCACGATTTAACGGTGGATAAATTTAAGCACGAGTTAGCTAAACCCGATTACAGAAATGATTTAGACTTGATTGCTGTTGCTGATGATGGCACATTTGTCAGTTTTTGTTACTGCGAGATTAATGTGGAAAAGTGCGATCGTACCGGGCGCAATGAAGGCTGGATTGCTTGTCTCGGCACTAGGCGCGGCTTCCGCAAAATTGGATTGGGACGAGCGATGTTGCTGGCTGGTTTGCATCGACTGAAAGCTGCCGGTGTGGCTACTGCTATTCTCGGCGTCGATGCTGAAAATTCATCAGGTGCATTGCATCTTTACGAGTCTGCTGGCTTCCACAATATTCGCGACAGCATTTCTTATGTTAAGGATGTTTAATCGATATCAAGATTGAAGAGGCAGAGCCTCTGGGTATGCGTTACTAGGCTCTGCCTAGTAACTGTAGGGGCAGTGTCCCCGTGCCTGCCCCGGATTGTAGGGATAGTGCCCGTGCCTACCCCGGATTGTAGGCGTAGTGCCCCGTGCCTACACCGCAGTTGACCATTCCAAGCAGGTTTGGGCCAAAAACAAAAAAACTTTTCCCGGCCTCTTGACAAAACTGTAGTATTTATGTAGTATAAACTAAGAAAGGCACAGGACAGACAAAAACCTGTATTTTTCGTACCGCTTCTGAACCTTGAAAACTGAATATAGATCGAAATTCCAAGGAACATCAATTTGAAAGTCTTGTAACAGAGACTGAATTGTCATGTTGTTACTTTACACCAAACTGTTCGGCTACAAACTGACTCACTCCGAGCCAGAGATTGTACCGAATCAGTCTAATTTCAATGAAGTTCATGCGGATTCAGAACAGACAATATCTGCCAGATTTCAATCAACTAAAAAGTCTGAGGAAATCCGCAAAATCAAACAAGCTTATCATTTAGAACGGCGCTTATTTCAGTAAAAATTATCAGATTTCGTGAATCTTTACCGATACTGGCAATTTGCGCGCGTCTCACAAAAAGCCAAAGTCGAGAGCAGATAAGCTACTAATCCCAAATCCAAAATTGCTCTAGGAGGTATCGGTAATGGTTCACATTCGTTTTGAAGGACGTTCCTATGACTTGGCGGAAAACCAACTGGGTATCGCGGCAGGAATGAGCGACAAGGCTATTAAGGAACGTCTGGCAAAGCATTTTGATGTCAAGGGCGAGCGCTTCGAGTCTTACGTGCTCGATCGCCGTCCCAGCGGTGATTTAATTGTCCGCCCAGAAGCCGTTTACGGCTAGAAATTCACTGAAAGCACGTATTAGACAGCGCACCCCAACTAAAGAAGCTTACAAACTGGAAACGTTCGACTTAAAATCGAATTGTAGGTTCAATTCCTACTTGCCGTGAGGCTGAAAAAAGCTTCTCTGACTTGTGCGCTGCCTTTTATAGCTGAATTTTTTATATCTATCCGGCGCTTAAAAGTTCTACTTCGCGCCCCAACAAAGGAAGCTTACATACTAGCTCACTGGTAGAGCATTTCTCTTTAAAGAAAAGGTCGCGGGTTCAACTCCTGCGTATGTGCCAACGGCTTTCTTAACTTGCGTGGAGTGACTTTTAATGCTATAAAAGGCAAAAATAATTGAGCAATTTAGAAGAATCACAAGTCAAAACTTTCTAGTTTAGAGATTAGAAAAATTTTGTTCCGCACCCTAACGAGTGAAGCGAATACACACATTATAATCGATTTGTCGCAGGTTCAAATCCTGCCAGCCCCGTTTAAGGGGCTGTAGCTCAGGGGTAGAGCGATCGGACAGTCAAAACGCTTTGCGAACTTGTGCGGAACATCTCATCTTTATAAAAAGTTAGATATAAAAGTGGTGTGTGAGGAGACTTAAATTATGACCCAAAAAACTATAATTTACCGATCGCCCAACGAGATAGATAGTCTGATTCATGCCTTCCAAGAATGTAACCTCTCGCGAATTCAATGGACGCACGAAGCACATTTAACCGTTGCTTTATGGTATTTTCTGTTTGGCCAATCGGAGTCAGAGGCGATCGATGCGATTCGCAATGGCATTAAACGTTACAACTCGGTTCAAGGAATTGAAACTACAAAAAACAGCGGATATCACGAAACCCTAACACTGTTTTGGGTGCGAACTGTTCGCCAATATCTCGCCGCTGAAAGCCAAAATCGATCGATCGTACATCTGGCTAACGGTTTGATTGCAAAATATGCCGATTCCCTACGGGATAGCTCCGCTTCACGCACTTTACCATTTCGCTATTACACGCGCGATCGCCTGATGTCCTGGGAAGCCAGAAATAGCTGGGTTGAACCCGATTTGAAGTCCCTCGAATCCGAAACAGCCCGCCAGGGATTGAAATCCCTGTCTAATAGCTAAAGTCCTCTGAAGAGGACTAAAGATATTTGTTTTTGTGGGTTTTTAATCACAAAAAATACATTTTTAAACACGCATTTCAGTCCTCTTAAGAGGACTTAAGCTTTGAGCCAGGGATTTCAATCCCTGGCGGACTGAGGCGATAGGTGCAAAATATTAGGTGACACCAATGAATATGAATACAGCAGAACGCGATTTGCGTTTGGAAATGCTCAACTCTCTGCTCACAACTCCTCACCGCCAATTAGAAAAAGTAGCAGAAATTCACAAGTTAATTATCGAATTAGACCCCATTTTTTACGGTCATTTAGCAGTGTGGTATCAACGTCACGGCGACGTGCGCGATCACAAGGAAGTTTTTGCCGGAAATTTGCTGACTTCGGGGCTGACGGAACACCGAGATGCCGGTTTTATGATGCTGCAAGAGTTCCCTCCCTACGAGGTTTCGCGGATTGTGGACTTTATGAAGCGGCACCAGAATAAGATGCCCCGCAGCGCACGCACTGCTGTCACTCGCTATCTGAAATCGCGGGAAAAGAATCCGCAGTTTTTCGATCGCGCCGCCCTCCGCAACCGCAAGGCGATGAAGCATTTGTACGCAACGCTGCACGTCAAGCCGAGCGATCGCGCTAATGCTATTCTGTTTAAAGACAATCCGCCAGAAGACTCTCTGGCATTCGTTTTGAAGCAGTTAGCAAAGGCTGCGACACCTGCGGAACAGGCGAATTTGATTGTTGAGTACAAGATTCCGTATACGATCGCAGTTGGTGCGATCAGACAGCTAACGCCAACGGTTTTGGCGGCGCTGATTAACTCGATGTCGCCGCAGGAAGTCATCAACAATTTGAAATCGATTCAGTCTCGCGGTGCGATGGATCACGCCGAAGTCAAGCAGTTGATTGACTCGAAGCTGGATGAAGCGGCCAAGTGCGATCGGGTTTCTGCTTACAAAGCGAGTGTGGCGGGCGCGGGCGCAAACTTCGACGCAGCAACGGCGGCGAAGCTGGAAGCGGTGACAAACGAACAGGTGAAGAAGCGCGGCAAGATTGCGAAAGCAACTGGTTTGTTGATTGACAAGTCGGGTTCAATGGAAAGTGCGATCGAAGTCGGGAAGCGTCTCGCTGCTTTGATTTCCGGCATTTCCGAGGCTGCACTGTTCGTTTATGCCTTTGACACGATGCCGTATCCAGTGCAAGCAAACGGCAGCGAATTGACAGACTGGGAAGGCGCTTTCAAGCACATTCGCGCTGGCGGCGGCACAAGTTGCGGTTGCGCGGTGGAAGCAATGCGAATTAAAAAGCAGGTTGTCGAACAATTCATTCTGGTAACAGATGAAGGCGAAAACGCTGCACCTTATTTTGCAGATGCTTATCAGAATTACTGCCGCAGTTTGGGGGTAATTCCTGATGTTGTGATTGTGCGAGTTGGTTCTTGGTGCGAATATGTCCAGAAGCAATTGAAGGACAAACAAGTATCGGTGGAAACCTTTACGTTTGCGGGTGATTATTACTCTTTACCGAATTTAGTGCCGATGTTGAGTCGTCCTTCGCGGCTGGAATTGTTGATGGAAATTCTTGATACGTCGCTGCCTGTGAGGGATGACAAGTGATAGAATTTAGGCATTGTTCATCAGTTATGCTGGTGGGCAATGCTCACTTTATGGGATAGCTACTGTGCCATACCTCAAAGCAAAACATCTATCAACCCAAGGTAAAAGGTTGAATGAGAGGGTAAAAACTGCTAATCGCAAGTTAATTTATATTGGTGGTGAAATCAGGTTTCAATCCGAGATGGATTTGGAAGATTATATAGATGAGAAATTTGATGAAATATTTCCCTCGCTAATTAAAATCAAAAGGCAGCATACTGTAAAAATGCAGCGATGCGATTTATTGTGCTGTACCAAATCCGAAAAGCAGCCGATAATTATCGAGTTGAAAAATGAAGAAGATCGAGGATTAGTTTCGCAGTTAACTCGGTATCGTAAAGCTATTATCACCAATAAATGCTTTGAGGAGAAAATTGACTATTCCTTGCCCGTTAAAATGATAGCGATTGCACCGAGTTTTCACGCTGATAATTACACAGACAAAGAAGCTTCAAAATTTGAAGAAGATTTTTGTTTTTGGGAATTTGCTGTACAAAATCATCATAATTCAGGTCAATTTAAACTATTAAGTCAAATTTATGAAATTTCTTACCCTGTATTTGGGTTGCCAGAAATCTCTCATAATTTAGATATTAGCAGTTTACCTCCTTTTACTTGCAATTTTGTAGGTAGGCTCCCACCAGACTATCATACCGATTTTCTGAAGTTGCGAACTTTGCTTTTGTCTCAGCCAAAAGTAAAAGAAATGGTTAGTACCACTTACAGAAAAATATTGTATGGAACTGGGGATGGAGTGAATCACAAAAAAATGGCAGAAATAACTAACACTACTAATGGAATCGTTTTATTTCTTTGGTTGCCAACAGCAGTTAGTAAAAACATCAAAACACCGGTTACTCGATTTGGATTTGTTTTGAAAAAAGGAAGCAACCCTTTTTCGGAAAATTCTTCCATAGAATGGGTCGTCTGTACAAAAGATACTATCAACTTAAAAGAGCAACCTCAACCTAATACATTTTCAGGAATGACTAGGCATGGAATGTTAAAATGGTGTAAACCTAATATGTACTTGACGCAAGCTGCACTAGGTTATAATAATACTTTTTTCTTACTTTTGTATCTCCTTAAAGGAATTACTCCACCTATTGATAGCACTACTAGGGAATGGTGGGAAATTTACCAAAAAGAGACAGACTTTAATTTAGGATGGTTTATAGATTTAGCTATCAAAACCTGGAATTATCGCGTCAAGTAGAACTTTTATATACGGAGACATTCAGCAGCAAACGAAAAACAGCCCGCAATCCTTCAGGTGTTAGCATTGTAAATTATTCTCTAATTTGAGCGATAATTGCTTGTAATTCTGGATTAGCGATGGATGACACTAACTGGGAATCCGCACCAGCCAAAGCCGCGCGCAACTTTTCCGCAGTGAGTGCAGGATATTTCTCCAACACCTGCTGTTGAGTCCATCCTGCAGCAAAGAGTCCCAGCAAAAATTCTACAGATAATCGGCTTTCTGGCGCTGCTGGTTGACTTGTTGAAGCTTTGGGGTTTGGATGAATGAGCTTTCGCCAGTCCATTGTTTTACTTAAACGATTTGGGAAGATTCCGCCGATTATACTGCATTTGGGCACAGTGGAAACACGGGCCTCGTTGACTGATTGTGTAACATGATACGGCAGGTAATACCATTTTAGATTTTAGATTTTAGATTTTAGATTGGGAATCACTGATGACAACCAGGGTTGGGAGTTTGGCGACAGTGGCATTTTTTTTGAGCTGGTGTCATTGCCCCCTTTTGCGATTAAATTGTTATTACGATCGCAGTACAGCGCTTTCTTATAGACTAGAGTGATGGGGTAGCGACGGGGCGATCGCCCTTTTTGCTTCAGTCCGTTTCTATACCAAACTCCGAGCGCGCTAAATCTCAACGAACTGTGCAGCGAACTGTGCAGCTAACTGTGCAGCGAACTGTGCAACCCACAATACAACTACTTTAACTTCTTAAAACTATGGGACAAAAGTCGAAAGCCAAAAAATCCCAGCTCAAAAAATCCAGTTTGCTCTGCCAGCGACTCCAAGAAGCTCTCGATCGAGGCAGTAAAGTTTGGATTAAAACAAATAATAGTAGTTTCGGCGGCATCCCGACTAATTTGTTCGGGGAGTTTGTCGAACTTTTGGTGATAGTTCCCCCTAACGAACAGGCGGAACATATCGATGCTTACGGACAAGTTACGTGGCTGATTCGACTCTCTGATATTATTGCACTCGCTTACCCTACTGAATATTGGTCTAAAGATAGATTAGAAAGTTTGCTGCCACCCGATGCAGTTACTTCCGAAGTAGGAGATTAACTGCGTAGGGTGTGCATTGCGTACCCTAATTTTAGCTGAGTTGTATTTGGTATGGTGTGCAATGCACACCATACATTTACTATTTTTTAAGTTGTTTTAGCAGCCAACATATACACCTCTTCCACCAATTTTTATCAGTTTAATTAGTTGTTGCAAGCTGAAAGCTGCACTTTACAACTGCCACCCTCTAGTTCGCTGCAACCTGCGAGAGCTTGAGCTTCTGCTGCGGCTTGATCGTCGCCCCAGCCCGCACCTGCTCCTCCTTTGCCTACGGCGATCGCTCCACAATTATTACTATTAGAGGTCAGCGCTTCGCAATCGTTAGCACCTCCGCTTTTTTCATTGCAGACGGCTACTGCTGCGTTTAGTGCTTCTTTCTCTGTCGCATGATCCCAACTAATACCAGTGGCGTCAGAAGTTGGAGAATAGGCAGTAGCTCCATAGGTGTCCTGAGCTTTAGCTACCTGGACTGAGCCAAAAAGAGGAAGTGTCAAAGCTGTGACTACAACCCACTTAGAAAAAAGCTTTTGCAGCATATTTACTTAAAATATTTACCAGGTTAAGTTGCGAGGTTCGCTCAATATTAGATTAGGAGATTAATTTCTGTCAACAGTGTTGAGAAATCTTTATAATTTCTTAAATTAAAAGTGTTTTCTGTAACAAAAAGTAAGATGATGGAGGTCAATTCAGTGCCAGATATCCGCACAATCCTCAGCCAAATCGCTGCCCGAGAAGCGCACCTACTCGATACCAAATTCCTAGCTCCTTGCGTGCGCGGGGGAAGCGTGCGGATAAGAGTTAGCTCAATGATTTATACTTTTCTACCGCAGCCACGCAACTTTGAAGGATGGGCTATTTTTGCGCCCCTCAATCAAAAAACTGCTTCAGTAATTGAGGAGCCGAGTTTGCCGCAAGTGGCCGAGTATTTGCAACTGCTCGTCCCCGTTCGCTTGCACTTGGCTTGCGTGCTGCAAGGGCAAACTTGGCTGGCTTATCCTGTTAACGAATCTGATGCTAAACAGCGCACTGGTGTTGCGAAACCCGTACCCGTACATTTAGTAACTGAAGGTTCGCAGTTTGAGCCGATTGTTGCGCGGTGGGACGGTCATTGTTTGTGGTTTGAAGAGATTGACAGACGCGCCGATCCGCTGCCGTCTGAAAAGTTAAAAGCAGCGTTAAAAAAGTTGATTTTGCCTCCCGAAGTTCGCTTTAAAGGGATGACACCGGAAATGCGAACAGTTTACGAATTAGTGTCCCGAAATATTAAAGGTTTCGATCCAAAAGTGCGGGCCCAAAAACGCTTGCAGCGGGCGCTAAAAATGGGCGGCGGTGAATTGCGGGATTTTTGCGATCGCGAAAATTATTGGCTGGTTGAATGGACTAGCGGAACGGGAGAACACCACACTTCTGCGATCGCCAAAAATGACTTGACAGTTATGAGTGCGGGCATTTGTCTCAGCGGATTAGACAAAGACTTCGACTTGCATTCCTTGGTTGGAGTAGTCGAAAATCGATAATTCTTGATTACCATGAGCATATTTTTTCACGAACAACTTTACAGAAGTGCCGCAGTGATGTCGCAGATCAAAAATTTCCCGGTAACGGTGTGCGGGGCGGGCGCTTTGGGTGCGAATATTACAGAAAGTCTGGCGCGATCGGGCTTTTGTCAGTTAAAAGTCATCGATCGCGATCGCATTGAGGAACGCAACCTTTCCACTCAACCCTATTATCGATCGGACATCGGCGCCTTCAAAGCCAAAATTCTCGCCAACAACCTCTACCGCGCTTTGGGAGTCAGCATTGACGCGCACTCAAAAGAATTGACACCCGCAAATGCCGATCGGCTGCTTGCCAACAGCGCCACAGTCATCGATACTTTTGATAACAGTGTCGGGCGACAAGCAGTCAAGGATTACTGTGCGAGTGCCTCCCTTCCCTGCGTGCACGTCGGATTAGCTGCCGATTACTCCGAAATAATTTGGAACCAACACTATCGGGTTCCTTCAGCGGCGAATGATGACGTTTGCGATTACCCGCTGGCGCGAAACTTGGTAATGCTGACAGTTGCAGTTGCTTGCGAAGTAATTGTTACCTTTGCTGCTACCAAAGAGCAACAAAATTTAACTTGTACGATCGGAGATTTTGCAGTAAAGCCACTTATATTGTAGAATGTCGGTTGACTGTTGCCAGAAACCAGGTCAATCAAGATTGGATGCCCCCATCCCAGAAACCCGGTTTCTCACCCTCAAACAATCGTCCAACTTGCAAAAAACGCTTGAAAAATTAACAGGGAAATTATGTCCGAACAAGTTTGTACTGGTACTATTTCACTAGAATGCAAGCCAAAACCGCCCCCTCCCCCGCCTCCGCCTCCGCCTAAGCCTAAGCCTTCGCCGCAGACTTTTTATTATTTACTTGCAGTTCTGGGCTTATTAGTTTTGACTGGCGCCAATGCAGCAAACTATACAGCGGGCAGCACTATTTGCCCCACTAATGATTGCCACGAACCCGAAGTCAGACACCACAAAAGGATTTTAAAACACGGATCGAGAGGGGCAGATGTGAAGAAACTGCAAAAGTTGTTGAACGCGCGGGGCTTGTCCCCACACCCGATCGTAGTTGATGGCGTGTTCGGCCCGACAACTCAAAAAGCTGTGAAGCGATTTCAGCGGCAAGCTCACCTTCATGTAGACGGAGTTGTGGGAGGCAAAACTTGGGACAGAATCTTTGCTTCTTCTTAGCTTTAAATACTGCTTGCAGTTGTGCTGTGACTCGCTCTTTGTGAAACTGCAAACAGGGAAATCCTCGCTTGCAATATCTCGACTTTAGTCCTTCTTTATTCGCCAAAATTCGGAGGACTGAAGTCCGCACGATGTAACTTACGAAGGATCGAAAATTTAATAACTTAAACACGTTCTACACCTACAGTCCTATCTCTTGTAAGCTGGGAGCTAAGAAGCATCGTCAGTCGATTTTAGATTTTAGATTTTAGATTTTAGATTGACTCCACAGATGAATCGGGGAGTTTGAACTTTAATCTAAAATTTTTGGATAATCCACGACTTGAGTCGGGAAGACGATACCCGTTTTTCGCAGGTCAAACTTGCAAAAAACGCTTGAAAAATTAACAGGGAAAGTATGGCCGGATCACAGACTTTTTATTATTTACTAGCAGTTCTCGCCCTATTAGTTTTGACGGGCACAAGTAGAGCAAACTCTGCAGCGGGTTCCGCAGCTTGCTACACTGATGATTGCCATCGACCAGCAGTGAGACACCATAAAAGGATTTTAAAATGCGGCTCGAAAGGCGAAGATGTGAAGAGACTGCAAAAGTTATTGAACGCGCGGGACTTCTCCCGACACCCGATCGTAATTGATGGCGTTTTCGGCCCGACAACCGAAGATGCAGTGAAAAGATTTCAGCGGCAAGCTCATATTCCTGTAGACGGAGTTGTGGGAGGCACAACTTGGGACAGACTGTTGGCTAGTTTGTAACTTTAAGCACCGGACAACAAAGGTTCCTAAGTCATCATTGCTAATCATTAATCGCTGGGGTTTGTAGTTGGACAGATAGCGCATTTTGTGCAACTACAGACACAGAAGCTTTAATCAACAATCAATCGCATACTAGATTGCTAATGAAGGAAGTTTTAGATTTTTGGTTTGGTCGATCGCACTCTCCTGAGTTTGGCAAAGTCCACAAGAAATGGTTTGAAAAAGATGCGGATTTTGATGCAGAAGTGCGATCGCGATTTCTCCCCCAATACGAACTCGCCGCATCCGGTAAACTCGACTCATGGCAAGATTCCCCCGAAAATTGCCTCGCATTAATTCTACTGCTCGATCAATTTCCGCGTAATATGTTTCGCGGAACGCCCCAAGCATTCGCCACAGACAGCAAAGCTTTAGCCACCGCTGAATACGCTGTTAATAATAAATTCGAGCGCGAATTGCTGACTGTACAAAAATTGTTTATTTATCTCCCTTTTCAACACAGCGAAAACTTAGAAAACCAGCAAAAATCTGTCGAACTATTTCGCCAACTCAGCGGCGAACCAGACAGCGATTCAGTCCTTAAATACGCGCTGCAGCATTTGGAAATAATCGAGCGTTTTGGGAGATTTCCCCACCGCAATGAAATTCTCGGACGCGAAACAACCCCCGAAGAAGCGGAATTTCTCAAACAACCCGGTTCGGGATTTTAAAGCGCGATCGCAAAATCTCGATCGTTCTGATATATTCGAGGCTTGTAGAGGCAGTTTTAGGCCGCAATCAGAACCAACAGCAGACAATCTCTCTACAAAACCCGCCGCAACCCAACGACTATCAAAATTGAATAGTGAAATTAGAAAAGAAGATAAATTCTTGATTCAACAAAAAGTATACCAGGGTGAAGAATTTATCAATCGCCCAATCCTCAGCCGCGATACTGCACTCGATAAATCCGGTTATTCGCTTCCTCAGTAAACAGCAAACTCCCGTCAGGTAAAACCAGCAAACCAACAGGCCTCCCCCAAGTTGTCGGGCCCGACGGATCTGTGAGAAAACCAGTCAGAAAATCCTCATAATAACCTTGAGGGCGTCCGTTCGCCGCATTAAAAGGTACAAACACGATTTTATAACCAGTTCCTGCGTTCCGGTTCCAACTGCCGCGAAACGCCACAAACGCCCCGTTGAGAAATCTTTTAGGAAACGTTTTGCCGTCGTAAAACTGAAGCCCCAAAGCCGCCGAATGCGCCTGAAACAGCACGTCTGGCATTAATGTTTTAGCCGCCAAATCAGGTCGATCGCTATTGCCATTTCTGGAGTGGCGCGGGTCGAGCAAATTCGGCTTAAAATAAGTGTAAGGCCAGCCGTAAAACTCGCCTTGACGAATTCTTGTTAAGTAATCCGGCACCAAATCATCTCCCAAACCGTCGCGTTCGTTGACCGTCGTGTAGAGTTGATTTGTTTTTGGGTGAAAATCCAATCCCACCGGATTTCGCAAACCGGAAGCAAAAATTTGCTGGTTCTTGCCGTCCAAATTCATCACTTGAACAGACGCCCTCGGCAGCGGTTCGACATCGGCATTAGACTGCGAGCCAACTGATACGAAAAGCTTGCTATTGTCGGGGGAAACGACAACATTTCGCGTCCAGTGTTGGTTGTAGCCGCCGCCCGGTAAATCGGCAATTTTTTGACCAGTACCAGTTAATTGTTCCTGCCCTTTTGTGTAGGGAAATCGGCGGACTTCAGCGGTATTTCCGAGGAAAAAATAGCGATCGGCAAAAGCCATGCCAAAGGGAATATTTAACCCGTTTTGGGCACTTGCAAAAGTCTTGCGAACCTCAGCAACCCCGTCGCGGTTGGTATCTCGCAACAGTGTAATCCGATTCTGCCGGGTTTCTGTTACCAAAACATCGCCTGTCGGCGTCAAAGCCAGCCATCGGGGAGCGTCTAAATTGTCAGCAAAAACGTTAACGACAAAGCCAGGAGGGACTTGCAGCACTGGCGATGCGGGAATCGGTACTACTTGAGGAGGTTTTGAGGCGCTTTCGCTGGCTCCTGGCTGCGGCAAAGTAGTTGCAACAATGCGGATTGGCTGCGGCGACAGCGGTTTGGTCGGTACAATTTGATTGGTCCCAACATTTGCCAGGGGTGCACGGGAGGGAATTTGCGACACTGGGCCGTTGTCGCCCACAGCAGGCGCGATCGCATCTGTAGCTCGATCGCACCCAATCATCGGCAACAGCAGAATTAGCAGCAAGAAACGCAGGTAATACATAGCAGCGATTTCTCAACAATTGCGGGACAATTCTATTATTCTAACTGCTATTAAACAGCTAAGCCACCGCCCCGGCGGTGGCTTAATTCCATTTACTGATACCAGTTGCAAAAAAGAATGCAAGTGTAGGCTAGTGCTCCAAACCTTGAGCTCGATCAGTCAATCGATTTTAGATTTTAGATTTTAGATTTTAGATTGAAGAAAGCGACGCCACTGATAACTCCGAGGGCTTGCGATCCGGATTCGAGCTTTTTTCTCGATCCACGAATGAATCACGCGACTGGTGACCACATTGCTTTTGGTCATTCCCAATTCTCTAATCAAAAATCAAAAATCGAAAATGGTATAACCTAGGTCTACCAAAGCCCTCTCACAGGAGCCGGACGGGGAGCCGGAGCCGGAATCGGACGCGGAGCCGGAACCGGAGCCGGAGCCGGAGCCGGACGAGGAGCCGGACGCGGTGGCGGTTCGGGAGCCGGACGCGGTGCCGGTGCTGGGGTTGCGGGACGAGCAACCGTTGTGGCTACAACCTTATAATCGGGGATCACCGCGATATTTTGTATCTGAGATCCGGCGACTGTGGCTCTGACTTTCATTCCCGGTACTAGGCCAATAATTCTCAGGACGCATCTTTGAATCCTGAGAGTCCTGTACGGCGCGTTTTCTTCGCGAATAGTTACTACGTCACCAACAATATCTTTGACAAAACCGACAATGGTTCGAGTGTTTGCGGTTGTGGTGGTCTGCGTTTGGGCTATTTGAGTTGCAGGGTTAGCCATCGCCGGATGCACTGAGACCGCCGAAATTAGCACCGACAGTGTTGCACCTGTCAATAATTTGATCTTCTGAAGACGCATTGAAACCTCACATTAACTGCTATTCAGGGTCGGGTTTGCTTCCGCTGCACGGAAGCCCCAACCTCTATACCTAATCCAGTTTAATCCCCAGAGTAGGAAATTTAGGACAATCTCAAAAAAAGATTATCGAACAAGTATTGAAAGACTAAATTTTACATCATAAGTTCCCGATTTACAACAAGTTCAGCGGTTTGGATCTCTAGAGTGTTGCCGTGATATATTGAGTTTATTCGATCGACCTTAGCAGTTTTTTTCCGCCAACCTAACTGTTGCTGGGCGGAACTCTACCCAAAGACAGATTGTGGTTGCCGGATACAGCAGCGCCATAGTTTAAATACTCAATCGCCAGTCGGTCATGGCTAAAAAATCAAATTAGTCGGAGGTGAAATTTAATCATTTTCGGGCAATATTTACGCATAAACCGGGTTTTCTCACGACATTCTATTGCGTAACTCCACTGAGCCGCTTATAAAAAGCTTGTTTTTTTCGTAGTATTATTGCCTAAGCTTTGTGTAGAGTTACAAATTATCAGTGGTGGAGTTTCAACTAAAAACTGTGCAGCGCTGTGGCCGTCAAAAAGCCATCTCAAAATTTTTCTGATCGGGTGCGGTTGGCGGATAATTAGATAGGAACTTTGTAGGAACTGCTGGTGAGGAGTTTAGCGAATAAAACAATGGTGAAGAGCAAATTTTTGTTTGACAAGTTAATTGTACTGAGCTTGAGTGCAGCCGCGCTGTCGGTCGGCCTACAGCAGCAGGCGACTGCCGAAGTGGTGGCTAGTTCAAGTAATAGTGCGATCGCAGCGCAGCGGCCCACATCCGAGACACAATTGCCGAATCTCGGAACCCCAGAACTGCCGCCCCTGGGAGAACCATTTCGTTATATTCCCCAGGAACCAAAGCCTGCGGTAAATCCTATTGAGGAAGTGCGTTTAGTCCTGAAATTGCGAGAACGCCGCGTCTATGTTTACCGACAAAATAAGGTGCAAACCAGTTTCCCGGTTGCTGTGGGAAAAGGTGGCTGGGAAACTCCTACAGGCAATTTTAAAGTTATGCAAATGATCAAAGATCCAGTTTGGCAAAATCCTTGGACAGGAGAACTTATTCCTGCGGGGCCAGACAATCCATTAGGGAGTAGGTGGATGGGGTTTTGGACGGATGGCAAGAATGTGATTGGTTTTCATGGTACTCCGAATCCAGAGTCGATCGGGGGGGCGGCTTCTCACGGCTGCGTCAGAATGTTTGATAAAGACGCACAGGCTTTATTTGAGAAAGTGGCAGTTGGCACACCGGTGATAGTTGAGCATTAATTATTTGGAGGTTGGGGTGCATAAAAACATCCAGGAACAGGCATCTTGCCTGTTCCACAAAGACTTAAATTTGGTTGTGGGGTGGGCAGGAGAGCCCGTTCATGAAAGACTGATTGATAACGGTGATTTTCGGTGAGTTAGAACTTACACCTTAAACCCTCTCAGCAACAGGCTTTCCCGCCTGTTGCACAAAGATTTAAATAGATTGCTGATATTTTTCCAGCAACTCCGGGATGTAATCGTAGCCGTCAACACCGATCGCCGGAATGATATTCGCTCGACTTTTCGCCAAAGATTCTTTAAAAGATTCCGCCCCCATTTGACCGCGCAAAATTGTCAACAAACCAGCCGATTGACGCCACTCCATCGCACCAATTTGCTCCAAAGTATACATCCCCAAACTGCCCGCAAATATCGCTTTTTCTAGTGAGTTGATTCTGTAATAAGCTTGAGCCAAGTAAGCCAAATTCAAACCTTGCAAATATAAATCCCCTGAGAATTGAGCTGCTTGCCAACCTTTGAGCAAATATTCGATCGCAGATTCAGCATTTTCTAGGGCGATTTTAGCAATACCGAGACTGCTGGAACAAAAAGCTTGACTTTGCCTGTCTCCCAATTTTTCCGATAGCAACAAACCTTGTTCCAAATAACCGATCGCACTCTCGTAAACCTCCGGTTCCACCTCCTCCAACTGCCGCGCTTGAAACACTTCACTGTAACCCAAATTAGCCAGAGCATTTGCCTCGCCTTGCCTTTCTCCCGCTTGTCGTGCCATAATTAAAGCCCGCTGGCTGTAATTAATCGCTTCCTGATAATTTTTTTGAGCAACATAGTTACGGCTGATGTGATTGAGATTGGCTACTTCGCAAGCTTTGTCTCCTTCGGTACGGGCAATTTCCAGCGCTTGCTTGTGCAGCAAGAGCGCTCGCTCGTAGGCCCCAGCCGCCTGCATCGAATAACCCAAAAGCGTCAGAATCCGAGCTTTCGCTTGAGTGCCTTCAACTCGCCGCAGCGGTTCGTCTAAATAATCCAAAGTATGTCGCAGGGCTTTACCATCAAATGAAGCAAAAATTCCCCCGTAAAGCGGAAAATATTCTCGCTGAGAAAAAGCGCGCAAAATTTGCAAAGTTACTTGAAAACAAGCATTGGCCAACTGCTCACCGCTCTTGGTAGAATTATTAAACCCACTAGCTAGCTGACTCCAAATTACCGCAAAAGTAATGTAAGTAGAAATTGAAGCTTTTGTTGACACTTTGGAATCGTAAACTTGCTTGTCAAACCATGTCGCCAACGCCCGCTGCAAGCACTGCAAAATAATCGCCGCTTCCACCAATATGCCTAAATCTAAATTCGATTGCTGGGCGGCGAATTGAACTACAGATTCACCTAGCGCAATAGTATTCAAAAGAGCTTGGGGAAAGGGACTGTTAACTTTTTTGGCCCAAAAAGCCCAAGGCCCATTTTGTTCGGGACTACCGGCAAATCCTAGCTGCTGCGGCTGATAAATCCAGCCCACAAGTTCCGGTTCCAAACGCTGCCAAGATTCCAAACCTTTGGCGATGCCGGCGGTTATTTGCTGCAAATCTTGTTCGGTTTCGGGATTGGCAGTTTGCAGCATTTGTTGGTGCAGAGATTTGGCCAATTGCTGCAATTGAGCGAGAGTCAGCGGATGTTCTTTATTCGGATCGATTACTTGCAATAATGCCAGGAGGCGGGCGTTAGATTCGGCGGTAACGATTTGTTGGATTGAGGATGCAATTGCGCGATCGACGCGGTTATCTTTCTGCCAGCGTTCCCATTCTCCTTGGATGGTTTTGAGAGCTCGGAGGGTGCGATTTGCCTTTGCTTGTTTGATTTCGTCTTTTTCATTTCTGACTTGATTTTCGGCGGCATCAAGGCGTTCGCCGAAACAGCGTTCAAAGATTTCCCCAGTACCGGTGCTAATGTCTTGCACCAGCATTTGATAAACTTGTTCTTTAGAGCGAATTTGACCTTTGAGGGTGATTTCGACAATTTTGTCGATTAGGGCTAGGTAGCGATCGCGCAATGAGGTAGATTCAGGCATAATTTATTTTTAGTTAATAAGTTTTTATCGACAGCGCTTGCAGCTTGCACAATTTCATGCTGCTATTTAATTTTACAGCTCCTCTGGATTAATGCCCATTGCTGTGAGGCGCTCGGCTAATCGATTTGCTCGCTGACTTTCTGATTCTGCCCGCTGACTTTCTAATTCAGCTCGCTGCCTTTCAAACTCCTCTGGAGTCTGAACCCAATCGCCACTGACATCGTACCAACGCAGCCACAATCTCGAACAACCTTGATAACAACCTTCCCACAAACCTATACCTAATTCTAATTCCGGTATCCAGAATCTGGGTTCGGTTAAAACTTGTTCGCGGTAACGATTGCCAATCAAGCGAAATATTCTCAAATGATTGTTGTACCGAGTGAAAACAAAGTAGTAAGGAATCTGCAAAATCTGTTCGTAAACTCGCCACTTAGTAGGCGGTTTATTTCCTGCTTCTTCTGTAATTCCTAAATCCTCATCTTCAGTTCCAGGTGACAGCAGTTCTACTACTACCAGAGGACTGACATTTTCTTGCCACATCACGTAGCTGAGGCGCAATTCGTCACCTCGATAGAATCTCGGAACCCCCAATACGACAAACCAATCAGGTCTTTTGTACCAATTGAGATGGTTAGAATCGTAGTAGAGATTGAGGTCTGTGGCTATAAATATTTGTTCTGGCGGGTGGTTGGCGGGGCGACAGGTTAAACGCAGCAGTTCGGGTTGAAACTCGTGGAATTCGTCAGGCAAACCGGGTTCCTCCGGGTCTTCACTGGGTAAATCATACATCGTAGGGAGGACTTTTGTTTGCGAAGGCTGCGAATCCGGTACGTACATCGTCATAAGATTACCCAGGCGAGACGGCTTGAGGAGATTGAAGCGGTACGGCAATTGTAATATTATAGCGGTTTTCCGTTGAATCAGCTAGATGCCTAGTAATTAATAATGGGTAATTGGTAATCAGTAAAAGATTAAAAGGCGGGAGGCTATTTATTAAAATACCAATTTGAGGCATAATGATATTGCCGATTTTATAGAGTTTTTTGTGATTTCCGAACCCCTTACCATCTCAAAAAGCAATTCCATCTTAGAAGCACAAGGGTTAACTCGCCGCTTTGGTGGTTTAATTGCTGTAAACGACGTATCTTTTACAGTTGAAAAACACGAGATATTTGGATTGATCGGCCCTAACGGCGCGGGCAAGACAACTCTATTTAATCTAATGACTGGACTGATACCTGCTTCGAGTGGCAATCTAATTTATCAAAACGAAAATATTTCTAAACTGCGACCTTATCAAATTGCCAATAAAGGTATTGCCAGAACTTTTCAAAATATTCGCTTGTTTGGGGAACTTTCTGCTTTGGACAACGTGGCGATCGCCCGACACATCCACAGTCGATCGCACAATCCCGTTTTATCGGTGCTGGCGGGGATTTTCGGCTTGCCAGAATCTAACGCAATGGAACGCAAAACCCAGCGGAAAGCCTTAGAATTGTTGGATTTAGTCGGATTGGGCGATCGCGCGGGCGAACAAGCCAAAAACTTGCCCTACGGCGACCAGAGGCGCTTAGAAATTGCCCGCGCTTTAGCCCTAGAACCGCAAATATTGCTGTTAGATGAACCGGCTGCGGGCATGAATCCGAATGAAAAGCACAAATTAAGCGAATTTATCCGAGAAGTGCGCCAACAATTCAATTTAACTGTAATATTGATCGAGCATCATGTACCGCTAGTTATGGGATTGTGCGATCGAATTGCCGTCTTGCATTTCGGTCAGCTTATTGCTTTGGGAGAACCTGCTGTTGTGAGGAATGACCCGGCGGTAATTGAGGCTTATTTGGGAGATGAAACGTAGAAATTGTAAATGTTTCCCGGCTCAGGCGGGGAACGAGTAAAATTAATAGTTAGCCTTAAATGAATCTTCCAGCCCTCTTAACAGGAATTCAGCTATGAGCCAGGTTTCAACCCCTGGAGGACTGCTGGAAAAGAGACAGTTTGGTCATCAAAAATCAAGTCACAAAAAATGCAACATAGCCCACCCAAAACAACCCAAAACATCCTCTTAGAACTCAAAAATGTTTCTGTAAGTTATGGGGGAATTCAAGCCATACAAAATATTAATCTCACGATTAATGGGGGCGAGGTTGTCAGTCTCATCGGTGCCAACGGTGCGGGCAAAAGTACCACATTGAGAGCTATTTCTAAAATAGTTAATTTGCGACAAGGACAAATTATTTATAGCGGACGCGATATTAGCCGCCGCCAAGCTCACGAAGTTGTGAAATTGGGAATCGCCCACAGTCCAGAAGGGCGGCGGGTTTTGGCGCAGCAAACGGTGTTAACTAACTTGGAATTGGGGGCCTATATTCGATCGGACTCGGCGGCAGTAAAAGCAGATTTAGAGCGCCAATTTGAGATATTTCCGCGCCTAGCAGAAAGGCGGCGCCAGCTAGCAGGAACCCTCAGCGGCGGGGAACAGCAAATGTTGGCGATCGCCCGCGCTCTGATGAGTCGCCCGAAGCTGCTATTATTAGACGAACCCAGTTTAGGCTTAGCACCTGCGATCGTCAAAGAAATTTTTGCAATTATTCAAAACCTCCGCTCAACAGGCGTTACAATCCTCTTAGTCGAGCAAAACGCCAATTTAGCACTGCAAATTGCCGATCGGGGTTACGTACTAGAAGCTGGTAATATTACCCTCACAGGTATAGGAGCGGATTTGCTAAACGACGAGCGAGTCAGGAGCGCATATTTAGGATGACTTGGTTAATTTTTGGAATTTTGAGCGCTTTCTTTGAAGCCGTCAAAGACGTTTTGGGCAAACAAAACCTCAAAAAAAGTGACGAATATGTCGTCGCTTGGTCTTTCTCATTTTTTTCAGTCATCTTTTTGATTCCCTGGGTATTTTATACAGGAATTCCGACCTTAAACTCTCAATTTTGGCTCGCCCTATTAATCGGAGGTAGCATCAACGCTGTCACAGCCCTCCTCTACATCAAAGCCATCAAACTATCAGATTTATCCCTGACACTACCGATGGTAGCTTTGACACCATTATTCATGTTGGTAACTTCACCGTTAATTGTCGGTGAATATCCCAAATTATTTGATTATATTGGCATTTTACTAATCGTAGCAGGCTCTTATTTATTAAATATCAAAGAGAAATCCAAAGGATATTTAGCCCCATTCAAAGCACTGCTGGATGAACCAGGGCCCAAATTGATGTTAATCGTCGCATTACTATGGAGTATTGCCGCAAATTGTGACAAAATAGGAGTTACCAATTCCTACCCTATTTTTTGGGTATTCTCTTTGTTTGGTACAATGAGTGTTTTGCTACTGCCAGTTTTATTGCACAAAACCCCAAATCCAGGGCGACAAATTCTCAAACAATTACCAATGCTAGCTGCTATGGGGTTTATCAATGCTACTGGAATAATTTTTCAAATGCAAGCTTTGACATTAACGTTCGTAGTGCGAGTGATCGCGATTAAGCGTACTAGCGTGTTAATGGGTGTATTGTTCGGTCATTTCATTTTTAAGGAAAAAGATATTCAAGAAAGATTATTAGGCGCCGGAATCATGATTTTGGGAGTTTTATTTATCAGTTTATAGGTTGAGATTTTCGGGACTTTGACGCTCATTCTCCCCCCGAATGTAGGGGCGATGCCCCCGTGCCCGCCCTCTCTCGGTTGGGCGGGGATGTCTTGGTTTGAAACAAGCCCTAGCATCTATTGATGTATAAGTCATGTTATACTCAAGGCGATCGCACTTTCTCTAACTATTTATTAACATAAAAAAAATTAATGCACAAAATAGCAGCCACACCCGGAGGTTGGAACCCTCAAGCAGAAGGAGTAATTTTTATTCAGCAAACCCCAGCACCAATAGTATTTATTAGTGCTGCTGACACCGACATTCAAACTCTCGCAGCCGCTGCATCCAAAATGCCGGCAAAATTTCCCAAAGTGCGCGCAGTAAACCTGCTTCAGTTACAGCAACAACTAACAATTGATACTTATGCTGAGGAAGTTTTAGAACGCGCAGAGGTCATAATCTTAAGACTTTTAGGAGGGCGTTCTTATTGGTCTTACGGGTTAGAAATTCTGCGGGAAACTGTGCAGAAAACTAACGCATCACTGATTGTAATGCCGGGAGAAGACAGTCCAGATCCCGATTTAATCAGCCATTCCAATGTATCGCTGTCAGCAGTCAATCAACTTTGGCGTTACTTCACAGAAGGTGGAGTGCAAAACTTTGTTAATGCACTAAAATTTGCCGCCGATACTTGCCTAAAAACTGCTTATAGTCCGCCCCTACCTCAAACAGTTTCCCGCGTCGGAATTTATGATTGGAAAAAGCAAAGTGAATCGTCTCCAACTTGCGGACACGGGGACATTACTTCTACATCTAAAGTCGGAATTTTATTTTATCGCGCTCATTATTTATCAGGAAACTTAGCCCCAATTGATGCACTTTGTCAAGCTCTATCTGAGCGAAACTTAGTCCCTGTTCCCGTCTTTGTGTCTTCTCTGCGGGAACCAGATTTGCAAATAGAATTGCTGGAGTATTTTCAACCTAAAGAATCAGAACCAATTCAATTATTGCTCAACACCACAAGTTTTGCAGTCTCCGGTTTCAGCAGTCAAGAACCGGAACAAAATAGCTTAAAATCCTTAGACGTTCCCGTATTGCAAGCAATCTTCAGCGGTGGCGGTTTGGAACAGTGGGAAACGGAACTTCAGGGACTTTCGCCGCGGGATGTGGCGATGAATGTAGCATTGCCGGAAGTAGACGGAAAAATCATTACTAGGGCTGTTTCTTTTAAAGCCGTACAGACTTGGAACAGCGAATTAGAAACAGATGTAGTAGGCTATGTAGCAGCGGGCGATCGCATTCAATTTGTAGCAGATTTAACCGCGAATTGGGTGAAAATGAAACAAACCCCAGCCGCCAACAGACGCATCGCCATAATTTTAGCAAATTACCCCACCCGCAACGCCCGCTTAGCCAACGGTGTCGGCTTAGATACGCCCGCTAGCTGTGTCGAAATCCTCAAAGCTATGCAGCAAGCTGGCTATCAAATTGAAAACATCCCGGCTAGTGGCAATGAGTTAATTGAACTGTTAACTTCTGGCGTAACAAATGACCCGGAAGGACGCGAATTGCGGCCTGTTCATCAATCTTTGGATTTGGCAGAATATGAAGAATATTTTGCTAGTTTGCCGCAGCAAGTGCAAGAGGGGATTTGTAAAAGATGGGGGCTTCCGGGAAGCTATGCACAAGATTTTATAAGTAACAATAGGTCTTTTCCGATTCCGGGGATTCAGTTCGGTAATGTATTTGTAGGAATTCAACCATCGCGGGGATATGAACTTGACCCCGCATTAAATTATCATGCACCCGACTTAGCACCCACTCACAATTATCTAGCTTACTATTACTGGCTGCGAGAAAAGTTGGGAATTGACGCTATAATTCATGCCGGAAAACACGGCAATTTAGAATGGCTTCCGGGTAAAAGTGTAGCATTGTCTAACAAATGTTATCCAGAAGTAGCATTAGGCGCGATGCCGAATTTTTATCCCTTCATTGTCAACGATCCGGGGGAAGGTTCCCAAGCAAAAAGACGATCGCAAGCCGTGATAATCGACCACCTGACACCGCCGATGACTCGCGCCGAACTCTACGGGCCTTTGCAGCAGTTGGAAACCTTAATTGATGAGTATTGCGAAGCCCAAAGTTTAGATCCGTCCAGATTGCCCATGATTCGCGATCGCATTCTCGCCCTCACCAACAAAGAAAACTTGGATCGAGAGTTAGGAATACAACTAAATAAATCGGAATTTACAGAATTTATCACCCGCACAGACGGCTATCTTTGCGAACTCAAAGAATCCCAAATTCGCGACGGATTGCACATTTTTGGGCAGTGTCCCGAAGGTAGACAGTTGAGAGATTTGATAATTGCGATCGCCCGCCATCCCACCAACGGGCGATCGGGCATAACCCGCGCCCTAGCAGAAGACTCAGGCTACGATTTCGACCCGTTAACGGCCGATCCGACCTCAAAAATTCAGAACCGCACAGCCGGCGATTTAACAGCAGAACTCGAAGAAAAAGGCGCTGAATTAGTAGATAACTTAATCAAAAACATCCGCGTTAATCCGCGTTCATCTGCGGTTAAAAATATCCCAACAGGAGAAGCAACCAAACAAGAATTAGACTGGATAAATAACTATCTTTTACCTTCACTCCTCCAAACAAACCAAGAAATTACCAACCTTTTGCGCGGACTAGATGGGCGGCACATACCAAGCGGCGCATCGGGCGCGCCCACCCGCGGCAGACCAGATGTATTGCCCACCGGCCGAAATTTTTACTCAGTAGATATCCGCGCGATTCCCACAGAAACCGCCTGGAGAGTTGGCCGAGTTGCCGCTGAAACTTTAATCGAAAGATACACCCAAGAAAACGGCGAATATCCGAAAACTTTGGGTTTGTCAGTGTGGGGAACATCCACCATGCGGACGGGGGGAGACGACATCGCCGAAGCCTTGGCGCTGATAGGAGTTCAACCAGTTTGGGATGGCCCTTCGCGGCGAGTTGTAGATTTTGAAATCTTGCCAGTTTCTGTTTTGGGGCGGCCGCGCGTTGATGTTACTTTGCGAATCTCTGGCTTTTTCCGCGATGCTTTTTTTAATTTAATTGATTTGTTTGACAGTGCGGTAAAAGCTGTGGCAGATTTAGACGAATCGCCAGAAAACAATCCTTTAGCAGCACAAGTTAAGGAAGAGATTTTGTATTGGGAATCTACAGGTTTGAGTCAGGAAGAGGCACAAGGGCGATCGCAATTTCGAGTTTTTGGCTCAAAACCGGGTGCTTACGGCGCAGGACTTCAAGGCATAATTGAAGCTCAAAACTGGACTGACGACAGCGATTTAGCAAAAGCTTACATTAATTGGAGCAGTTACGCCTATACCTCCTCTAGTTCCTCAAATTTGCCCGGAGGTGTAGCAGGAGTTAAACAGAGTGAATGGGGATGTTCTGCACCCGAAGCATTTGAACAACGCCTCGGCCAAATGCAAATAGTTCTGCAAAACCAAGACAACCGCGAACACGACATCCTCGACTCGGATGATTATTATCAATTCCAAGGGGGAATGACGGCCGCAATTCGCAATTTGCAAGGCAAAAATCCTGAAACTTATTTTGGCGACAACTCGATTCCTGAAAATCCAAAAGTGCGGCAACTGCGGGAGGAAATTGCGCGGGTTTATCGCAGTAGGGCTGTGAATCCCAAATGGATAGAAGGTGCGATGCGTCACGGTTATAAAGGTGCTTTTGAAATTGCAGCAACAGTTGATTTTTTGTTTGCTTATGATGCTACGGCAAATTGTGTAGAGGATTTTATGTATGAAGGAATCGCAGAGGCTTACATTTTTGATGAGAAAGTGCAGACATTTATTCAAGAAAACAATCCTTGGGCACTGCGAGATATGGCGGAAAGATTGCTAGAAGCTCGTCAGCGGGGGTTGTGGCAGAGTGCGAACGAGGATACATTGGATAAATTGAGGTCGATCGCCCTGGAAGCCGAAGCCGTCATCGAATCCCATACATAAATACTCAAAACGTCACGATCGCCGCAGCAGAGAAATGGCGGCTTGCGGTAATATCTAGTAATGTTTCGCGATCGCTGAAAGCTTTATGATTCGCCGCTACATTGCTAGCATCAGCACCAGCATCCTCAAACGTACCTGCGCTGCAGCCGCTGTATTAGCCGTAACTTTGGGATGTTCGTCAACGAAGCCGCCCAACACTGGAGCGCCATCGGGTTCGATCGACGAATCCGCAGTCCTAGCGCAGTCCCCAACGTCTCTGTTAGCTCAAAACCCCAACAAAACCAGAAAATCCCTCAGCCTTCCCTCTTGCCCGCAAAACGATGCCTTCACGGAGTCAGTTAACTTTGCCACCCAAGCTTCTAATTTGGCTCAATCAGCCAATTCAAAACAAGACTGGGACGAAGTAGCTGCTTTGTGGGTGCAGGCCGTCGCCTGGATGCAAGCCGTTCCCGCCGGCAGTCCCAGACGGGCGTTTGCGGAGAAAAAAGTAATCGAGTACATGAGAAACCTGGTTTATTCCCAGCAGCAAGCGAGCGCAACCAGATCGCAAGCCAGTACAGTCAGCTTCAGCAGTGATTTGCTAAACGAACAACTACAACTTTACCTATCCTACGTTGCGGCGGTCGGCCCACCAGATGTTTTGATTGTCGGCAGTTCCCGCGCATTGCAGGGCGTCGATCCCAGACAGCTAAAACAATCTTTGGCCCAAAGGGGCCGTCCGGGCTTAAAAGTATTTAACTTTTCAGTCAATGGGGCAACTGCACAAGTAGTTGACTTTCAACTACGGCGGCTTCTGAAGCCCGGTCATTTGCCTCAAATGATTGTCTGGGCCGATGGTGTGCGGGCATTTAACAGCGGCCGGGACGATCGCACTTTTAATTCGATCGTCGATTCTGAAGGCAGCCAACTTTTAGCAGCAGGCATTCGCCCCGAACTGGAGTTGGATGAACCCAACGAGATTCCGATGTGTTACAGATTCCCGCAGCCCTGCGCTAACAACAATTTCCGCAAAGCATTTACCTCTATCGATCAACCGTCGAGTGGAACGGGCATCTTGCCCGTTGCTGAGAATGCTGCAGGCGGGCAAGACACCCACCCCCCAATCAAATTCCTCTCCAGTGGAACGGGCATCTTGCCCGTTGCTGAGAATGCTGCCAGATATGAGTTAAAACCGATCGCAGCGGATGCAGCAACTCAAAAAGCACAATTGATTCCAGTCTCGCGACGCACAACAGTAGCCCTCAGACAACTCAACCAATTGGCAGATTCGATCGACTCCAACGGATTCATGGCAATGTCGGGCAAGTACAATCCCAACACTTATTATCGAGAACGCGCTTACGTTTCAGGCCAGTACGATCGCGACTACGAAAACTTCAACCTCGGCGGCAAACAAGCAGCAGCCTTTAACTCAGTTGTAGCATTTACCAAAGCTCGCAAAATTCCCCTAATTTTCGTCAATTTGCCCCTCACCAACGACTACTTAGACGGAACTCGCCTGCGGGCAGAACAGCAGTTCCGGCAGCGGATGCAGCAACTCTCGCGGCAAAAAGGCTTCGCTTTCCGCGACTTTTCGCAGCGGTGGCCCGGCCGCAATGACTATTTTGTTGACCCCAGCCACCTCAACCGCTTTGGGGCGAGCGCAGTTTCTAGCCTACTTGCGGCAGATTCCAGTATTATCTGGCCACGGCCCAAATCCCGACGCAGCGAGGGATAATACCATTTTAGATTTTAGATTTTAGATTTTAGATTCAAGAATTGGGAATGACCGATTTTGATTGTCGATCTTCGATTAAAGTATGGGAAATGACCGATGATATAAGGGTTTGGAGCTTTCAAAAAATTGGATTAGTTTTGGGAATTGCTATAAACCACAGGGAGAGTCTCCGACGGGAGATGCCCTGTGGCATCGGAATAATATTTTTCCGACTACAGTGCGATCGTGCCAGTCGCGGCAATTCAGTCTAAAATCAAAAAATCAAAAAATCTAAAATCTAAAATCTAAAATCTAAAATCGATAGGTTGTGCAACTAAAACAAGTAATTATCGCCCACAAAGCCAGAGATACCCTCAGCCAGCGGTGGGCAGAACAGTGTGCCCGCCAATTAGAAAGTCGCGGGTGTCAGGTTTTAATGGGGCCCAGTGGCCCGAAAGATAACCCGTATCCGGTTTTTTTAGCTTCTAGTAACAGCCCAATTGATTTAGCGGTAGTGCTGGGGGGCGACGGTACGGCCCTAGCTGCTGCCCGGAATTTGGCGGCTGACGGCATCCCGATTTTGGCAGCGAATGTGGGGGGACATCTGGGCTTTTTAACCGAGTCTTTTGAGGATTTCCAAAATACTGAGGAGATTTGGGACAGACTTTCGGAAGATAGGTATGCTGTGCAGAAGCGGATGATGTTGCAGGCAACAGTTTTTGAGGGAAACAGAAGCAATCTCGAACCCCAAAGCGATCGATTTTTGGCACTAAATGAAATGTGTGTCAAACCTGCTTCAGCCGATCGAATGCCGAGCTGTATTCTAGAAATGGAAGTTGACGGCGAAGTAGTCGATCAATATCAAGGCGATGGTTTAATTGTGGCAACTCCCACCGGTTCGACTTGCTACACCGCATCTGCCAATGGGCCGATTATGCACTCAGGAATGGACGCGATCGCAGTTACTCCGATTTGCCCTTTGAGTTTATCCAGTCGGGCGATCGTACTCCCGCCCGGTTCCGTCGTCAGCATTTGGCCTTTAGCAGATTACGAACTCAGTACAAAACTCTGGACAGATGGCATTTTGGGTACTGCAATTTGGCCAGGACAGCGCGTAGACGTGCGGAGGGCAGACTGCGAAGCCCAGTTTATCATTTTGCGGGAAAACTATTCTTATTTCAACACTTTGAGGGAAAAACTTCACTGGGCAGGAGCCAGAATTCGGTACAGCAACAATCACCGCAATTAATCCGAATCATCCACCATTAATCATTAATCTGTAGGGGGGGTTTTACCAACAATATTTGCCTAAAATCAATAATCTCATAAACCCGCCCCCACAAGGCAATAAATCGCAATTTACATTTTTATGCTTCGAGCGAAAGAAAGGTTGATATGGGTTAGTAGTTGTGTGGCGGCGGGTTTATATAATAGATGGTTTGCCGTCATTAAATATTATTCGTAAAACCCGCCCCTACAGGATGCTATTTTACAGGCAAAACCTGCCCGGCCCAACATACAATTTCTGTACTCTGTTAAGATCGCTCAATATCTTGACAAACAGCCTGATCTATGCAGATTTCCCAAAAATCAACCAGACCTTTCAACCCTCAAGATACATATCCCTGTCCCGTGTGCCGCACCGGTCAAATTTCTACCATGCCGATGATGGACGCCCTAGCTTGCAACTTCTGCCAGCACATTTATACCGCAAGCGTTGAAAGACAATCGCTCCAAATGGCCGATCGCCAACCGCCCGTAACTTGGCACTGGAACGGCAAACAGTGGATAGGAGCACACCTCGAAGGCGTAGAATTCGGATGGCCCTACTTGGCAGCGGCTTTTGGTCTAATTTTCCTTCCCACTACCTTGCTCGGACTTTCAGCTTACTATTTTCCCCCGGTTCCCGGCAGCCGGTTGTCGTGGCTGCCCGTAGCTTGGACAGGCTTAGCTTTTTTGTCCCATTTAGGCATTGTGCTGTGGTTGGTAGGTGAATTTTATCAATTCCCGCTGTTAACTTATTTCAGAGCTTGGGGGCGCAGGATTCGCCGGCGCTAGCTTAAATGCTCTCTAACAGCCGATCGCCCCAGGACGGCGCACCCACATCGATTCAGGTAAAATTACAGGCGATCGCAAAACTCTCGCCCAAATCCGCACTTAAGCAGCTATAATCGTTAGCTATTCTAAATAGTCAGATACAAACGCATTGCGATTTGTGAGGAGACGAATGAACATACTTGGAATCTCGGCGTATTACCACGACAGCGCCGCAGCCTTAATTCGCGACGGAGAAATTATAGCGGCAGCGCAGGAAGAAAGATTTTCCCGCAAAAAACACGACGCCAGATTTCCCAAGAATGCGATCGCTTATTGCTTGAAAGAAGCGAAAATAGATTTGCGGGAACTCGATCACATAGTCTTTTACGACAAACCTTTAATCAAATTCGAGCGCCTTCTCGAAACCTATTTAGCCTACGCACCCCAAGGTTTTCGCTCTTTCCTAGCAGCCATGCCGATATGGCTCAAAGAAAAGCTTTACCTCAAAACCATGCTCAAAAGAGATCTGGCAGCAATAGCAAACTGCAAAACGAATAAACTGCCATCTCTGCTATTTACCGAACATCACCAATCCCACGCAGCATCGGCATTTTTTCCCAGCCCCTTTGAAAAAGCAGCCGTTTTGTGCCTCGACGGCGTGGGCGAGTGGGCAACAACCTCGGTTTGGTTGGGAGACGGGAACCAACTGACACCTCAGTGGGAAATCGATTTTCCCCACTCCTTGGGTTTGCTTTATTCAGCTTTCACCTATTACACCGGCTTCAAAGTCAACTCTGGCGAATACAAACTCATGGGTTTAGCTCCTTACGGCGAACCCAAGTATGTAGACAAAATTCTCAACTATTTAATCGACCTCAAAGATGACGGAACTTTTCGTTTGAACATGGATTATTTCAACTATACAGTTGGCTTAACCATGACAAATAAGAAGTTTGACGAACTGTTTGAAGGGCCGCCGCGTCAAGCTGAAGGAAAATTGACACAGCGAGAAATGGACATTGCAGCTTCCATTCAAGTTGTTACCGAAGAAGTTGTTTTGCGGCTTTGCAGAACAGTTAAAAAAGAATTGGATGTCGATTATCTTTGTATGGCCGGCGGCGTTGCTCTCAACTGTGTTGCTAACGGCAGACTCTTGCGGGAAGGTATTTTCAAAGATATTTGGATTCAGCCGGCGGCAGGAGATGCTGGCGGTGCTTTGGGCGCGGCTTTGGCCATTTGGTATCAGTATTGCGAACAAACTCGCACTGCGATCGCCAACTCGACAGCAAATAGTATAGAATCCCTCAAAACTGAACTTGTAACTGCAAATGCAGCGGTTGAGGAGAGGACTGACGTTCTCACTGCAAACCCAGCGGTGGCAACTGTGGCGAAGTCGGTTGCTCATTTAACTTGTCACGACCAAATGCGCGGCTCTTATTTGGGGCCGAGGTTTACAGACGCAGAAATTCTCGAATATTTGGATGCTGTCAAAGCTAGCTATCACCGATTGGACGATGCCGAATTAATGCCGCAGTTGGCGGAAATTTTGGAACAGGGAAATGTGGTGGGATGGTTCCAGGGGCGGATGGAATTTGGGCCGCGGGCTCTGGGCGGTCGATCGATCATTGGCGATCCCCGCAGTGCTAAAATGCAGTCCGTGATGAACCTGAAAATTAAATATCGGGAATCATTTCGACCTTTTGCTCCGTCAATCTTAGCCGAACGAGTTGCGGATTATTTCGAGATTGACCATTCTAGCCCTTATATGCTATTGGTAGCACCTGTCAAATCCAGTCTCCGTATTCCGATGACTCCCGAACAAGAGCAGTTGTTTGGCATTGAAAAGCTCAACATTCCGCGTTCCGAGATTCCGGCTGTCACCCACGTCGATTACTCGGCTCGCATCCAAACTGTTCACAAAGAAACCAATCCTCGCTACTATGACTTAATCAGCCATTTTGAAGAGCGATCGGGCTGTTCGATTGTGGTAAATACTTCTTTCAACGTCCGAGGCGAACCGATTGTTTGCACTCCAGAAGATGCTTACCGCTGTTTCATGCGAACCGAAATGGACTATCTGGTTTTGGAAAATTACTTGCTTCCCAAGTCCGAACAAATTCCTTGGAAACAAGATGATGCTTGGAAAAATGAATTTGAACTAGATTAATTATTAGTCAGTGGGCAGTGGGAAGTTCTGAGTTGTTAGTTGGCAATTGTCATTCTTCCCTCTTCCCTCTTCCTTCTTCCCTCTTCCTTCTTCCCTCTTCCTTCTTCCCCATGAGCGACGAAATTAAAAAACTCGATAAAAAGGGCTTGCGCGATTTCGGGCTGCTAATTGGCAGCTTGATTGGTGTGCTGTTCGGTTTAGCAGTACCTTTACTGCGGCGGCATTCCCTACCTTGGTGGCCCTGGGCAATCTGCGCCGTGCTAGTTGTGCTAGCATTAGTTGCCCCGAAATCTCTGAATCCCATTTATCACGGATGGATGAAGTTTGGACTGCTCCTCAACAAGATCGAAACGCCGATCGTCCTAGGGATAGTTTTTTACCTGATAATTTGGCCGATGGGAGTGCTCAAAAACATTTTCGGCGAAGATGCGATGCGGCGAAAACTCAATCCTAAAATGGATACTTACCGCGTCCCAAGTAAAGCAAGAACAAAAGTTAGTATGGAGCGTCCTTTTTAAGTGTTTGAAGCAACTTTAGATTTTCTAAAAGATTTGTGGGCGTTTATGAAAGAACGCCAAAAGTATTGGCTGTTGCCGCTCATTGTGACTTTAGTCTTTTTGGGAGCTTTGATTGTATTGAGTCAGGGTTCTGTGATTGCTCCATTTATTTACACGCTGTTTTGAAATAATGAGCAAGTTGAAAAATTTGGGTGTCAATTTGGGTTTGACACTCGGCGGTTTATTGATGGGGGTGGTAATTGGTGAAATTGGGTTGCGAGTTGCTAGAGTTGAGGGCTATCCAAAAATAGGAGATTTCGTAGACTCGGCGCCAACTCGTTTTCACACTTCCGATCCGAATTTGGGCTGGAAGCTGAAACCGGGCGCGTCGGGGGAGTGGAATGGGGAAGGTGCGAGTTTTGTGCAGGTGAATAGTGAGGGTTTGCGCGATCGCGAACACACAAAAGCCAAACCTCCAAATACTTTGCGCGTGGCGGTTTTGGGCGATTCTTTCACCGAAGCAATTCACGTACCTGTCGAACAAACTTTCTGGTCGAAATTGGAACGAAAGTTAGGCAACTGCGAGGCCGTTAAGGGACGCAAAAATGTTGAGGTCATCAATTTCGGCGTGCAGGGCTACGGTACTGCTCAAGAATTAATTATGCTGCGAAAAAAAGTGTGGGATTACAGTCCTGATATTGTAATTCTTGCTTTTTTTATTGGCAATGATATAATTAACAATTCGCCGAAATTGGAATACGATCGCTACCGACCATTTTTTGCTTATGATGCTAGCGGCAAGTTAGTACCGGATATGTCTTTTCGCAATCTGGCGCCGATCGATCGCAACGAAAGAGCAGTTTCCTTCGTAGACCGAATGCCCAGTTTTATCGTCAACAATTCGCGCATTTTGCAGGTCATTAAAAAAGTAGACTTAGAGCGGAAAAAGCGGGAGTTATCGGGGCATTTTACCACTTTAAGTACCCTGAACCTCAAGGAACCTCAAGATGCAGCTTGGCAAGAAGCCTGGAAGGTGACAGAGGGTTTGATTGTGACGATGCGGAATGAAGTTGTGCAGAAAAATGCTGATTTCTTGGTTGTGACAATCGGCGATCCGATGCAAGTTATACCGGAGGCCGACAGGCGAAAAAATTTTATGAGAAAGAACAACATTCAGGATTTGTTTTATCCCGATAGGCGACTGGAAAAATTGGGTGCGCGCGAGGGTTTTCGGGTACTGAATTTATCCGAACAGATCCAAGGTTACACTGAAAAATATCAAGTCTGCGCCCACGGTTTTGAGAATTCTGTACCCTGTGGGGGTCACTGGAATGAACTCGGACACCGACTGGCTAGTATCCTCATCAACCGAAATTTGTGCGAAAATTTGAAGCAGTCTCAACTCCCCAAAAAACCCTAAGCCGTCAAATTTCATGAAAGATTCAACGGTACTCAAAAAAAGCAAAAATATATTAATTATAATCGCGGTTAATGTGGCGATCGCCTTTATTTGTCTGGAAGCTTTATCGCTAGCTTTTTATTTTGTCAACCAAAAGCAGTTTTTTTATACCAGAACTAAAGCCAAAGAAAAAGTAGTAGAAGATATTGAAAGAATCGGCATTAGACTGGATGAATCTATCGTAGAAAGACTGCACCCACTTTTTGGCTATGTACTCAAACAAGGTGCTTTCACTAATGAAAAATTAAAGTTAAAAGTCAACAAACACGGCTTTTTTTCACTCTACGAATATCCGTTTATTAAAACCCATAAAAATCAAGTTATTATCGGAGTTTTTGGCGGTTCAGTTGCGAATAACTTTGCAGTTGATGAATACGTGAATCGCCGATTCTCTAACAAATTGAAGACTTATCCAGAATTTGCAAACAAGGAAATTATTGTTTTAAATTTTGGCAACGGTGGCTACAAACAGCCCCAACAATTATTAATTTTAAATTACTTTCTGGCGTTGGGTCAAAAGTTAGATTTAGTCATAAATATTGATGGTTTTAACGAAGTAGCACTGTCAAATTTAAACAACAAAGCCCAAGTAGAAATAGGAATGCCCAGCGTTCAGCACATACAGCCTCTGACTGGTTTAGCCAACAACAACTTGTCACCGGAAGCGATGAGTTCGATCGTGCAAATTAACGAAAACAAAAAACAGTTGAAAGCAGGTATTGACAAATTGCAAACTTGTCAACTTGCTTTGTGTCACGCTGTCACCTCGCTACAGGTGAAACAATTAGTCAACAATTACCAGCAAGCCGTTGTCAAGTACGATTCGCAAGTCAAACAATCTAACCCAGACACCGCAAATAGCGGTATAGTATACATTCCCAAGGCTGACTTTGTTTTGCCGGATGCCGCTGCTTTTGACAAAATGGCATCGATGTGGTATCAATCGTCGATCGGGATGAATCAAATTTTATCAAGTAGAAAGATTAAGTATTTTCACTTTATCCAGCCCAACCAGTATTATCCCACTAAGCGAGCGTTTACCGCCAAGGAAAACGAAATTGCGATCGACCAAAATAGCCCTTACATTGAAGGTGTGAAAAAAGGTTATCCGGTGCTCTTGTCCAAAGTCGATGATTTGCAAAAAGCTGGGGTTAATGTTTTTAGCGCAGTAAATATTTTAGATAATACAAAAGAGACGGTTTACAAAGATGCCTGCTGCCACTATAATTCAGTGGGAGAAGAAGTATTGGTAAACTATGTTTCTAGTTCCATTATTAAAGTAGTAAGAGAGTCGAAATAGAGGTTTATGAAAGATTTAAAATTCCTTAAAAAAGGACAAGAATTTCTCAATATAACTTTGATTAATTTAGTGATTTTACTGGTTTTCCTCGAACTTGGCTCCTTGGGATGGTATTTTGTCAAGCACAAGCAATTTTTCTATACTAGAGAAAAGACGCAAGATAAATCGGCTTTAGGAATTAATTTAGAAGGAGTGCGGCTGAATCAGTCTATTGTTGAAAGGTTTCATCCTTTTTTTGGGTTTATTCAACAACCAGGCCCTGACTTTCGCCCCGGTTTTAAAAATAACAACTATGGGTTTCTCTCACCTTACGATTACCCTTTCAAAAAGACTAAACCCAATCAATTTATTATCGGAGTTTTTGGCGGTTCTGTGGCTTCTAATTATGGAATATTTGAAGTTCAAAATAAAATTTTACCTCAATACCTCAAGCAGATTCCGGGTTTGAAAGATAAAGAATTTGTAATTTTGTCTTTTGCTACCGGCGGCTACAAACAACCCCAGCAATTATTAATTTTAAACTATTTTTTGGCTTTAGGGCAAGAACTGGATCTGGTCGTCAATATAGATGGTTTTAATGAAGTAGCACTTTCTAACTTAAACAATAAAAATCAAGTCGATTTGGCGATGCCAAGCATTCAGCATATTTTGCCGCTGAGTAGCTTGGCGAATAATAGCCTTTCTACCCAAGCGATGAAAGCAACTATCCGAATCCAAGAAAATAAAGCTAGGATTAATCAGGGTTTGGAACGTTTGCAAAACTGTTCTTTCGCTGCGTGTGATGCTTTGACTTCGGTTTACATTCAAAATCTAGTTAATAACTATAAAACCGATGTCATTAAGTTTGAAAAAGAACGGACGCAACAAAAAAAAGATGACAGTGGTAGCGTTATTTACATCAATACTAATAAGTCGGTTTTACAAGATTCATTAGCTTTTGAAGCAATGGCACAGAATTGGGTGAAAAGTTCAATTTTTATGCACAAAGTTCTGTCTGCTAGTAATGTGCCTTATTTTCATGTTCTTCAGCCTAATCAATACTATCAGACGAAAAGAGTGTTTGGTGAAGCCGAAAAGCAGATTGCTTTTAACAAGGATACTCCTTATGCTAAAGCTGTGGAAATTGGATATCCGGCTCTTTTCAAAAAGTTTCCTAATTTAGAAAAAAATAATATCACTCTAGTGAATGCTGTCAATGTTTTTGACAAGATTAAAGAGGCTGTTTATGTAGATAGCTGCTGCCACTACAATAAAGCTGGAGAGGTGGTTTTCAGCAATTATGTGGGCCGTTCTATTCTGGAATCTTTGCGGAAAAATGAGGCTAAAAGCAAAAAGAAGTAGGTCTGAAGTATCCGCTGAATGGTTGATGTAGGGTGCGCATAGCGCACCTTACCGCTGAGTTTAAATTTTAGGTTTTTGGTTGGGTTTTAGAGCGATCGCCCGCGGAGTCGATCGGCATTACCAAGATTTTATCAACTCGGTTGCCGTCCATATCGACTACTTCCACGCGCAAACCGTTCCACTCAAAATGCTCGGCTGCTGTGGGAATTTTGCCCAAATTAGTAATCACAAAACCGCCCATTGTGTGATAGCTTCCTTTGTGTTCGGCTGACTCTTCGATTCCAAACAGCTCAAAAAAATCTTCGACTGCTAGCATTCCGTCTAACAGCCAAGAACCGTCTTCGCGCTGCACCGCTTGAGGCTCGTCTGCATCTTCAATCGAGGGAAAGTCGCCAACGAGTTCGACTAAAATGTCGTTGACTGTAACCAATCCTTGAATCACGCCGTATTCGTCTACCACCAAGGCAATTTGATTGCTAGATTGTTTGAAAAGTTCTAATACTTTTAAACCCCGCGTGCTTTCTGGTACAAATAACGGTCGTCGTAAAGAAGCGCTTAAATCTAGGGGTTGACCCGTTAAAGTCCGAGACAGCATATCAGTAACGTGTACTAAACCGACAACGTTGTCGAGTCCTCCCTGACACACGGGAAACCGAGAATGACCGCTGCCGAGCATTTTTTGGCGGTTTTCTTCGACTGAATCATCTAGATCGAGCCAGGTAAGATCGGGACGCGGGGTCATTAAGGCGCTGACTCGCCGATCTCCCAAACGAAACACTCTTTCCACCATATCTTGTTCGGCTTCTTCAAAGGTTCCGGCTTCTGTTCCTTGCTCGATTAAAACTTTAATTTCCTCTTCTGTAACTTGCGGTTCTGTAGAAGGCACAATCCCCATGATCCGCATCACTAAGTCAGTGGAATGACTTAACAGATAAACCGCAGGAGCGCCAATTTTTGAGAGCATTCGCATGGGAATTGCTACGCTAGAAGCGATCGGCTCTGGGTTGTTGAGCGCTAGCCGCTTCGGCACAAGTTCGCCGATAATTAGGGTCAGATAAGTGATCGTTAAAACTGCTACTACTGAGGCGATCGTCTGAGAGTAGGGCGCCAGGGCCGGAACCAGCCGCAACAAAGGCTCTACCCTTTTAGCAATTGTCGTTTCTCCGAAAGCGCCCGACAGAATGGCCAGCATCGTAATCCCGATTTGAACTGTCGGCAAGAACTGATTGGGGGCATTAGCCAGATCCAAGGCTACGCGGGCATTGGTTGAACCTTGGTTAGCCATCTGTTGCAGTCTCACCTTCCGTACAGAGATGATGGCCATCTCTGACATCACAAACAAGCCATTGAGGAAAATCAGCAGGAGAACAATCAGAATATCGGTACTTGGGGACATTTCTAAAATTTTCGGTAGTAACGGCGAAGCGCTCTGCCCGGTTAGTCGATTTTAGATTTTAGATTTTAGATTTTAGATTGACGACGCCGCCAGTATCTGGGGGATTTCCCTAATGTCTAAAATTTTTGGATCTTCACAACTTGAGTACGTGGCAGGGTATCCGTCTTTGGGTGCAGTCACAGGAGAGGTCTGGAAGCTGCGAATCTCGATCGCAAAATCGAAATTTTTTCTAAACCTGTCACTAGATTAACGGAACTGGCTCGATCGCGATCGCAGGATCGACATATTAAAGCAGAAATCTATCTCCAGTTAAGTTCCCAGGCGTCAACAGCAGAGCGGCACAATCATGGATGTTTGTCGTACAATCTCCTTAACAGGCAAAGGGAAAGAGCCTTCGCCGATCAGGGATTAAAATTAAAAGCGCATGACTTTCTCTTCAATAATTCGTACCCTCGGGCGATCGCCCCTAGCAACAGAACTTCTCAACAAGCTCAAACGGCATCGCTGCTTGCAATTGTCCGGCATCGCCCGTTTGCCTAAAGGTTTAGTAGCTTCCGCCCTCGCACAGCAAGAGGGGCGAAACTTATTGGCAGTAACGGCTACTTTAGAAGAAGCCGGTCGCTGGGTGGCAGGGCTGGAGGCGATGGGCTGGCAAACCGTACATTTTTACCCGACTTCGGAGGCTTCGCCCTACGAGCTATCTTACTCCGACGAGAATGAAATGACGTGGGGGCAGATGCAGGTGCTGGCGGATTTGGTGGATAAGGAAGAAAAAACCGCCAATCAGTCGAAGCCAATCGCAATTGTAGCTACCGAAAGAGCTCTCCAGTCTCACTTGCCGCCGCCTGCTACTTTTGAACCCTACTGTCTGACGCTGAAGCGAGGTGCGGTTCAAGACTCGAAGATACTCGATCGCCAACTTGCTTCAATGGGGTACGATCGGGTGACTCTGGTGGAAATGGAGGGCCAGTGGAGCCGCCGGGGTGATATTGTCGATGTGTTTCCCGTAGCGGCGGAGTTGCCGGTGCGGCTGGAATGGTTCGGAGATAATTTGGAGCAAATTCGGGAGTTCGATCCGTCTTCCCAGCGATCGCTCGATAAGGTCGATCGCTTAGTTTTAACTCCTACTAATTTTAACGCAATTATTAAAGCAGTTTTAGCACAAAAAAATATTGACGAAATTAACCAACTAGGCTCTGTAGACACAGAAAATGAAGCGGAAAAATTTGTCCGCAGGCTGTTGGGCTTAGCTTTCGAGAAACCTGCATCTTTGTTAGATTATTTGCCAGAAAATACTTTAGTTGTAGTTGACGAACCGCAAGGGTGCGAAGGTCACAGCGACCGCTGGTTTGAGAATGCACAGGAACAGTGGAATAGTTGTAATCGCGAATCGGAAGTTGCTGGTGAGGGAACAGAAAAGTTGCCAATTGCTAACTTGAAAGTTCCGAAAATTCACCGCACTTTTGCAGAATCTATGGCAGATGCCGCAGCTTTCGACAGGCTAGAACTTTCAGAATTGGCAGAAGATTCTACTACTAAAAAAAATCAAAACTCTGCCGAGAGTGACCAGCTACCCTCTGCAATTAATTTGGCTTCTCGGCCTGTGCCGGTGATGCCTCACCAATTTGCTAAGTTGTCTCAAATGCTCAGAGAAGAGCGCGATCGGGGTTTTACCATTTTTCTGGTTTCCGCTCAACCGAGCCGATCGGTTTCTCTGCTGTCGGAACACGACTGTCCGGCTCAGTTTGTGGTGAATCCGCGCGATTATTTGGCGATCGACAAGTTGCAATTGCAGCACGTTCCGGTTGCTTTGAAGTACAGCGGCTTGGCAGAATTGGAAGGTTTTATTCTGCCGACTTTTCGGATTGTTTTAATTACCGATCGGGAATTTTACGGTCAGCATTCTCTCGCTACTTTTAGCTACGTCCGCAAGCGCCGCCGCGCTGCTTCTAAGCAAGTAGACCCGAATAAATTAAGCCCTGGTGATTATGTGGTTCACCGCCAGCACGGAGTGGGCAAATTTATCAAGTTGGAACGTTTGACGATCGATCGCGAAACTCGCGAATATTTGCTGATTCAATACGCTGACGGTACTCTGAGGGTGGCGGCAGATCAATTGGGCGCTTTGTCGAGGTTTCGGACTGTAGGCGATAAAGTACCGGATCTCAACAAGCTGACAGGCCAAACTTGGGAAAAAACTAAAACAAAGGTTCGCAAAGCTGTTAAAAAATTGGCAGTGGATTTGCTGAATCTTTATGCTAAAAGAGCTAAACAAACAGGTTACGCCTTTCCTCCTGATATGCCTTGGCAACAAGAATTAGAGGATTCTTTTCCTTACCAGCCAACCCCGGATCAGTTGAAGGCAACTCAGGATGTGAAACGCGACATGGAGGGCGATCGACCGATGGATCGCTTGGTCTGCGGCGATGTCGGTTTTGGTAAGACAGAAGTTGCTCTGAGAGCGATTTTTAAGGCGGTTACGGCGGGCAAGCAGGTGGCTTTGCTCGCGCCGACGACAATTTTGACCCAACAGCACTATCACACGCTCTCGGAACGTTTTTCCCCTTACCCGATCGAAGTTGGTTTGCTCAATCGCTTTCGCACTGAAACCGAGCGCCGGGAGATTCACAAGCGTTTGGCGACTGGGGAATTAGATGTGATTGTGGGTACTCAAGCTGTTTTGAGCAAAGCGATTAAATTTCGCGATTTGGGCTTGTTGGTGGTGGATGAAGAACAGCGGTTTGGAGTTAAGCAAAAGGAAGCGATTAAATCTCTCAAAACAGAGGTAGATGTTCTGACTTTGACAGCAACGCCGATTCCCCGGACTTTGTATATGTCGCTGTCGGGGATTCGCGAGATGAGTTTGATTTCGACTCCACCTCCCAGCAGACGGCCGATTCAGACGCATTTGGCTCCCTATAACCCGGAAACGGTGCGATCGGCAATTCGTCAAGAGTTGGACAGGGGCGGTCAGGTTTTTTACGTGGTGCCGCGGATTGAGGGGATTGATGAGTTGGCCGCTCAGTTGCAGGAGATGGTTCCGTCTGCCAGAATTGCGATCGCCCACGGTCAAATGGAGGCTTCGGAACTAGAATCAATCATGCTGACTTTCAGTGCGGCGGAGTTCGATATTTTGGTGTGTACGACGATTATTGAGTCGGGTTTGGATATTCCGCGAGTCAATACTATTTTAATTGAAGACGCGCAGAAGTTTGGTTTGGGTCAGCTTTACCAGTTGCGGGGACGGGTGGGACGCGCGGGGATTCAAGCTCATGCTTGGCTGTTTTATCCCAAGCAGAACCAACTTTCTGATGCTGCAAGGCAGCGGCTGCGCGCAATTCAAGAGTTTGCCCAGTTGGGTTCGGGCTATCAGTTGGCTGTCCGAGATATGGAAATTCGCGGTTCGGGTGATGTTTTGGGTACTGAACAGTCTGGTCAAATGGAGGCGATCGGTTTTGATTTGTATGCTGAAATGTTAGAGGAGGCTATTCGGGAAATTAAGGGTCAGGAAATTCCGAAAGTTGAGGACGCGCAAATTGACCTAACTTTGACGGCGTTTATTCCTGCCGATTACATCGCAGATTTGGATCAAAAGATGAGCGCTTACCGGTCTGTGGCTTCTGCTAATACCCCTGAAGAATTACAGCAGATTCAGGCTGATTGGTGCGATCGCTATGGGCCAATTCCTCTGCCAGCCCAGCAACTTATCCGTGTGGTAGAACTCAAACAAATCGCTAAAAAAATCGGTTTTTCTCGGATAAAACCGGAGAATAAGCAGCACATAGTTTTGGAAACAGCTATGGAAGAACCTGCTTGGAATTTGCTCAAGGCTAATTTGCCGGAACATTTGCGCTCTCGTTTTGTCTACAGCAAGGGGAAGGTTACTATTCGAGGGATGGCGGTTTTGACGGCCCAAAAGCAATTAGATAATTTGATTGATTGGCTGGGTAAAATGCAGGGCGCTTTGCCGGAAGCAACTGTTTGATTTTAATATATAATCCCGAAATCTAGCGCACCGTCGAAACCACAGAATAATACCGATGGAACCATAAAAAATATTACTGCTGTTTTCATGATGGTTTTAGCGACAGAAAGGATTAAAATCGTGAAAATGTTAGTGAGTATTTTTTTGGCGATCGCCCTACTGCAAGGAGTGCCTATGGCGGTTCAATCTCAAGACATAATTGACCCGATCGACCGGGTGGTGAGTGCAGGATTGATGAATAAAGATGCTAATGGGAATTTTAATGCTGATGGCCTTGTCAGTCGCGCCGATTTGGCGATGATTTTAGTGAAAACTTTTGGTTTGGAACGGCGGAAAACCGCTCAGAAACCGGATAGGGAAGTGCCGGACGTACCGAAGAGTTACTGGGCTTACAGTGCGATTCAAACTGCTTTGAAAACGGGAACAATGAGTGGATATCGCGACGGAATGTTTTTCCCAAATCAAAGGGTGACTCGCGCTGAAGCTTTGGCGATTTTTGCTCAAGCTTACGGGGTTTTTCAGTTTCCCGATCCCAGCATTTCCGAGATTTTAGCTAAGTATCCAGATGCAGGGGAAATTCCTAATTGGGCTAGAAAGTCTATTGCTACTGCACTTTATGAAGGGTTTGTTAATGTTGAACTCGGAACTAATAAGATAAATCCTTTGAAGCCAATGAGTCGTGGGGATATCGCTTACGCTTTGAGCAAGTATTTGGAGCGGCAGGTAAGGCCCACTTCTTTGCCTGTCCCGGACGAGCAGCCTCCCGATCGCGGCGTGGGAAGGTGATAGTGTTGAGTTGTGATATCCTTTCCGGTTACACCGTCCGTGATGTTGACGGTTGACAGTTGACAGTTGACTGTTCACGGCGTCAACTGTCAACTGTCAACACTGAACTCGAATTTACTATTCCCATGCTAACGGATTTGATATGAGTTAAAAAGTCGATCGCCCGCCATGCAAAATCCCGGAGATTTGGTGACTGTAAAAGCAGCCATCAAACCCCCAGGATTTAAAGTTTTCCTCTGAAACGAGGCTCAAATTATCCCCAGTGAGCTTTAACTCAATCAGCAGTAGCCAATTCGGTACTGCCACCACCGCGCTTCCGCGTCAGGGTATTGAAAAGCATCTGACCGACTGCTTTAATCAAATTGCCTTCTAACTCCATGAACATCTTCATGTTCATGCCAAAAGCTGCATTAGCTTCGTCAACAATTCGCTCTGCTGTGGCTTCGTCAATCGGCAGTTCATTCATTGCCTGACGGTAGTTAACTTTGAATTCTTTTTCATCAGGAATATCCTGGAATTCATAGAAAGCAGTGCCTTCTCCATCGGAAAGGTTCATCCCGCGCTGGGCAATTCCCTTCAGGATTTGTCCGCCGGATAAATCGCCAAGGTAGCGAGTGTAAGAGTGAGCTACTAACAGTTCCGGTGCTGTCGCCGAAATCTCGTGAATTCGCTCCACATAAGCTTTAGCTGCGGCTGACGGAGCTACTTGTTCGCGCCAATTGGCACCGTAGTAGTAAAATAAATCTTGCTCTAAGCTTTGTTTGCGATTCAACTCAGAAAAGTAAATTTTTGAAACAACCGGATGCTGCTTTTGGCGTTCCATTTCCTCTTCGATTGCCGAGTAGACAAAGTAGAGGTTTCCTACTAACTTCCGGTAAGAAGTTTTTTCTACAACGCCTTTTAAAAAACACTTGACAAAACCGACATTTTCTGCCATTGTGTGGGACTTTTTCGTTCCCTCACGCAATTTGGTCGCTAAATTGATGCTCATGCTATACTGTCCAACCTTCTATTTTTGTGGTAGCTGATGGATGCGCCAAAAATCTAAAATTTACCTAAGTGTTTACCTTAGATCGATTTGATGAGAGATTGTATTAATTTTTATAACAAAACTGGGCAGTAGGCAGTTGACAGTAGTCAGTAGTCATCCGCCACTAACTAATGACTAATGACTCCTCCTCGCCAGCCAAGAACTGGCAACTGTCAACTGTCAACTGTCAACTGTCAACTAACTTAGATGTCCAAGTCGAGGAGGTTGAGTTTGGGGCCGTAGGTTTCGATGAATTCGCGGCGGGGGGCGACACGATCGCCCATTAAGATCGTAAAGATGCGATCGGCCTCAGCAGCATCTTCAATCTCCACCCGTTTCAGCGTCCGAGTTTCTGGGTTCATCGTTGTATCCCACAACTGTGTCGGCATCATTTCCCCCAAACCTTTGAACCGCTGGACGGTGTAATTAGCATTCGCCGGAAATTCATTGCGGACGAGATTGTTCATTTCGCGATCGCTGTAACAGTAGTAATGATTTCGTCCCCGTTCCACTTTATAGAGAGGAGGACAAGCAATATAGATGTAACCTTGTTCTACAAGTGCGCGCTGATAGCGGTAGAAGAAAGTCAGCAACAGCGTGCGGATGTGAGCACCATCTACGTCAGCGTCAGTCATAATTACGATGTGGTGATACCGCAATTGACCCGGATCGAATTCTTCGCCTTTGATGCCCAAACCCAGTGCTGTAATTAACGATTGAATTTCGTTATTTTTGTAAATTTTAGCGTCGTCGGTTTTCTCAATATTGAGAATTTTACCGCGCAAAGGCAGGATTGCTTGGAATTGGCGATCGCGCCCTTGTTTGGCCGATCCGCCTGCAGAATCCCCTTCCACCAGGTAGATCTCAGACAGGGCTGGGTCTCTGGAACTACAGTCCGCTAATTTTCCAGGCAAAGGAGACGATTCTAAGACTGATTTTCGGCGCACTAAATCGCGGGCACGGCGGGCGGCTTCAGCGGCCTTAAATGCCTGAATTGCTTTTTCCAAAATAGCGTCAGCTACTTGGGGGCGAAACTCTAAATATTCTGTCAATACTTCGCCTACCAAGGAATCGACAATTCCCCGAACTTCTGTATTTCCTAGCTTAGTTTTAGTTTGGCCTTCAAATTCCGGGTCTGGGACTTTCACAGAAATCACTGCTGTCAAACCTTCGCGAACGTTTTCGCCGGCGAGGTTGGGCTCGTTTTCTTTGATTTTGTTGCGCTTGCGGGCGAACGAATTCATCGTCCGCGTCAAAACAGCCTTCAAACCTTCTAAGTGCGTGCCTCCGTCGATCGTCCGAATGTTGTTAGCAAAACCGAGAACGTTGTCACTAAAAGCATCGACGCACCACTGCAAAGCCACTTCTATCTGCACGTTGTTGCGTTCTCCTTGCACGTAGATCACTTCTTCGTGCAGAGGCTGCTTTTCGCGGTTCATGTAGGCGATATATTCCTTGATTCCGCCCTCGTAACAGTAGGTTTCGACGCGCGGTTCGCTACTTTTGAGCAGTTCCAAACGGTGGTCGCTAAACGTAATTCTCACGCCCGCATTCAAGTAACCCAATTCTCGCAAGCGCCCGGCGAGTGTAGTGTAATCAAATTCAATACCAGTGCTAAATATTTGAGTATCTGGCAAGAAAGAAACTGAAGTGCCGGTGCGAGTGCCTTTGTGGGGCTTGACATTAAGTTCAGTAACTGGATTGCCTCTTTCGTAGCGCTGTAAATGTTCTTTTTGGTCGCGCCAAACTGTCACTTCTACCCACTCGGACAGCGCGTTAACAACAGAAATACCTACACCGTGCAATCCTCCAGAAACCTTGTAGCCACCACCGCCAAATTTACCGCCGGCGTGGAGTACAGTCATTACTGTTTCTATGCCCGATTTGCCAGTCTTGGCAACGATGCCAGTGGGAATACCCCGGCCGTCGTCTGTCACGGTCACGGAACCGTCGGCGTTGATGTCAATCTCGATGTGAGTGCAGTGGCCAGCCAGCGCCTCATCTATGGAATTGTCCACAACCTCGTAAACTAGATGGTGGAGTCCTCGCGGGCCGGTGGTACCGATGTACATCCCCGGTCGTTTACGGACTGCTTCGAGACCTTCGAGAACTTGAATCTGGTCGGCGCTGTAGCTGCTGGTCATACAAAAATAGCTCCAATAATGAGGCCTAAAGCCCCGAAAGCTTCTAAAATGGGAAAACTCCTAAAATTATAGCACAAAACCGTTAAAGGCGATGCTAGGGCTTTCTGAAGGGAAATTTATCGGGGGGACGGAGGGGAATAGTTTTCAGATTGCTGGAGGACTGCCCAGACCGATCGCGGTGAATCAGTGTAGGAGAAAGGGGAAAGCCTTGATAGGAGAGGATTTGAGAGTTTTTATAGGAAAATGTGCGACAGCTTATGCCTAGATTAATTACGATTTGCGGGGCGACGGCGACGGGGAAGTCTGGAGTGGCTTTGGCTTTGGCGGGGCGACTGCAATCCTCGATCCTGAGTGCGGACTCCCGTCAAGTGTACCGCGAATTTGACATCGGAACCGCAAAACCCACGGCGGTCGATCGCACTTCTGTACCGCATCACTTAATTGACATCTGCGATCCGACAGAAACGCTGACAGTCGCAGATTACCAGCAACAAGCTCAAAAATTAATTGCTGATGTCGATTTTCCCCTGTCTCCCCCGCTGTTGTTGGTGGGAGGGACGGGCTTATATATTAAATCGATCGTGCGCGGTTTAAAAATTCCGAGGGTAGGGCCGATGCCCGAATTGCGATCGCAACTTGCGGAACTCGGACAATCTCAATGTTACGCGATGTTGCAGCAGGTCGATCGGTCTGCGGCTGAGAAAATTCACCTCAATGACCCAGTAAGAACTTTAAGAGCACTGGAAGTATTTTATGTCACCGGTCGCCCTATTTCCGAACAGCAGGGCGAAAATCCTCCCAATTATCCTATTTTACAAATTGGGTTGGATTGTGATATTGATGTTTTAGTCGATCGGATCGAACAGCGCACCGAACAAATGCTAGAACGCGGTTGGATTGCTGAAGTAGAATATTTGTGTAAAAAATACGGCTGCGACTTGCCACTGTTGAACACGCTGGGCTATCAGGAAATGAAACAATATTTGGCTGGCGATATTAAGCTTGAAGAAGCCAAAGAATTGACAATTTTGCACACGCGGCAATTTGCGAAGAGACAGCGGACTTGGTTTCGTGCTTATCCTGAAATTGAATGGTTTGATGTTAGCACACCAGATTTGTTAGAAAGAGTTTGGCAGAGAGTTGAAGAGTTTGAGGGACGCAGATCAAGACTGATGTAATTTCAATTTTTCGTTCCCAGGCAGAGCCGGGGAATGCCTGAATCCGAGGCTCTGCCTCGCGGGAATTGAGAGGCAGAGCCTCCAAATCTGCGTTCCTAGGCAGAGCCTAGAAACGAGGGGAAATCCGTCAATCAAGTGTACAAACTCGCCACATATTCGCCGTAACCGTTATAGGGCAAAGTTGGGCGAGTTTCCCACGACCAACTGTTACCGGGACCGACTATCCGTTCGCTGGCCTGCGACCATCTGGGGTGCGGTTTGTCGGGTTCGACATTTGCTTCAAAAGCGTATTCGTTGGGGCCGATTGTATTCCAAAAAGTGGCGGGCTGTTGTTCGACAAATTCAATTTTGACGATCGACTTTGCGCCCTTAAAACCGTATTTCCAAGGAATTACTTGCCGCAGTGGCGCACCATTTTGTTTTGGTAGTCTTCGGCCATACAAGCCTGTGGCAAAAAATGCTAAATCATTGGCCATTTCTTCAATTCGCAGACCTTCGGTATAAGGCCAGGGATAAAATTGCGACATCAAACCGGGGCCGGGAGTAATTTTGGGGTCGTAAAATGAGGTGAAGCGAACGAATTTAGCGTTCGATTGCGGTTCGACATCAGCCATCAGTAATTTCATGGGAAATCCGACCCAAGGAACTACCATCGCCCATGCTTCTACACAGCGAAATCGATAAACTCGTTCTTCGAGCGGAAATTTCTTTTCGAGGTCGTCAATATCATAAGTGCGGGGATTTTTTACTAAACCGCCTACTTCTACTTTCCAGTTTTCTGTTGGCAAAGCTTGAGCGGCTTGCCAAATAGATTTTGTGCCGCCGTATTCGTAAAAATTGTTGTATTTTGTAGCTAAGGCTTCGTCGGTAATCGCTCGATCGACTTTTGCAAAGGCCCGATTCCGGCTCAATTCCGAATATGCTTGGGTTGATCTTTGATCCAGAGCAGTTTTTGAGCTAGCATTGCTTTGGCAGCCGGTCAGCGGCAGCAGCGAAGCAGTCACGCCTGCGCCAATTAAATTTGTCATGAAGCGGCGGCGGTTGAGAAAGGCTGTTTCTGGGGTAATTTGGGGTTCGAGGATTTCCCAAGGTTTGGGAACGCGAATTAACGGCATAAGTAATAGTTAAAAGTTAGTAGTTAGTTGGGCGAAAGTTGCCTAAGTTTTAATCGGTCATCCGATTTTAGATTTTAGATTTTAGATTTTAGATTGACTAGAGAGAACAGACGATCGCGGATGGGAGGCCATGCTTCGCGATTACTTTACTTTGCGACCCTGAAAGTATTCGCAAGGATAGTATAGCGTAATTCGGTAACAGCGAATCGGGCCGATCGCGCGAGCAATCGCTCGACATATTAAACCTCGCTCGCAGGAAAGTCAGCAATTATTTACGTGCGATCGACCAAAGCCATTGTGGCGAAAATCTGGGAAACAATTATGATCAAGCAAAGATTCCAATTATTTAATTTGTCCACAGGAAGCGGCACGCACCGCCCCGCTTTCCTCCCCCACCAGCAATAATGTCGGACGGGGGTCTCCAGCGGAAAGACAAATGAGTTACTGCACCAATCCCAATTGCCAGAATCCCCAAAATCTCGATCGCGCGACAGTATGCAAAAGCTGCGAGTCGAACTTGCTGCTAAAAGGTCGCTACCGAGTCTTTCAGAGCCTCGGTCAAAGTCTCACTTGCCGCACCTTCTTAGCAGTCGATGAAGACCAACCTTCCCAGCCCCGCTGCGTCATTCAACAGTTCTGCGCGCCCGCGGCAGGTCGCACACAGCAAAACTGGGCATTTCGTCGCTCGGCCTCAGTTCTCGACGAGTTGGGCAAACATCCGCAAATACCGAAACTGCTCGCATCTTTTGAAGTCGAAGGCTGCCAGTATTTAGTGCAAGAATACATCGAAGGCCGCAATTTGGCAGATCGGCTTTCAGAAAAAGGTGTTGTTAAAGAAATTCACATTTGGTATCTGCTGAGCGAATTGTTGCCAGTCCTGCAATTTGTTCACGAACATCAACTGATTCACGGAGATATCAAACCGTCCAATATTATTCACCGCAAAACTCCCCAAGCATCCCCAGCTTTGGCAGGGAAAGAGAATTTACATTCCGTTTCCCAAGAAAGTGCCTCTGGGCTAGTTTTAGTCGATTTCGGCGCGGCAATTCGGGCTAATAGTGAGCCGATCAAAACAGAAACGGTGACAGGTTCTGCGGAATACGCGGCCCCGGAACAAATTAAAGGCCAAGCGATTAAAAGCAGCGACATCTATAGTTTGGGCGTCACTTGCATTCACTTGTTAACGGGAATGTCGCCGTTTGATTTGTTTGACATCAAAGCCGAAAGTTGGACTTGGAGAGATTATTTGAAAGTACCAGTTTCGGCGCGACTCGGCCGCATTCTGGATAAAATGGTGCAGCGAGAACCATCAAAACGCTATCGATCGACCGAGGCAATTCTCACAGACATGAAATACGGCCCGGCATCGGCACAAGTGATTCTCAGCAAACCCAAGTGGACTTTGGCCATGTGGGGAGCAACTACGGTTGGCCTGCTGTCCGTAGTGCTGGGTATTCGCGTGCCATCTCCTGCACCCCAGGCTTTCACTTCTTCTGAGCCTGTTTCTAGCATTCCCGAAATTCGGTTCAATCCGCCCCCGATGCAGGATTTCAACGGTGAGGCATCGCAATCCCGGCCTGCTGTGCGGACTCTGGCGGATCAAAACAAAAACCCGGTTTGGGCGGTAGCAGTCGCTCCCAACGGCCGCGTGATAGTCAGCGGGAACAACGACGGCACAATTCACTTGCGGCACAAGCGTCACGGCAAGCTGCTCAAGGTTTTAGCAGGACATTTGGGCCCCGTGTGGTCGGTGGCCGTCAGTCCCGACGGCAGGACGATCGCCAGCGGTGGCGTTGACGGTACGATTAAATTGTGGAATTTCTATTCGGGCAAGTTAATTCAGACTTTGGACGGACACCAAGACGGCGTGTTCTCGGTGGTTTTCAGTCCCGACGGCCAAGCCCTGGCCACTGTAGGTAAGGACAAAACTTTGAAGTTGTGGCAAGTCGAAGGCGGGACTGAGTTGGAAACTCTCCAGGGGGTTGTTGACGAGGTGCAGTCGGTGGCTTTCAGTGCCGATCGAGAAACTTTGGCGATCGGCAGCAGCGACGGTAAGATCAGCCTGTGGAACTGGCAGACTGGGGAGTTCAAAGACACTTTTTGGGGTCATTCCGAGGCGGTTTGGTCTCTGGCCATCAGCCCGGACGGTCAAACTCTCGCCAGCGGCAGTTGGGACAAGACGGTGAAGTTGTGGGATATCAGCACAAATAATCAGTGGCGGCAGCCCAACGGTTCTCTGCTGCGGACTTTTATCGGCCATTCCGACAAGGTTAAGTCCTTGTCTTTCAGTCCCGACGGAGACAAGCTGGCCAGCGCCGATTTGAGCGGCACTATCAAGCTGTGGCGCATGAGTTCCGGCGAAATCGCCGGCACGCTGAAGGGTCATTCTACTTGGGTGGAATTGGCTTTTAATCCTCAAGACAAAACTCTGATCAGTGGCAGTTTTGACGACACGATTAAGGTGTGGCGACTGTCTCCTTAATTTTTTCGATCGCCCGTTCAATTAATTTTTGAACCCCTAGGGCGATCGAACATTTAGCTAATTTATCTATCAACACTTGCGACAGTTTCCAGGCTGACGCATGGGTCTTAGAAACTCGGTTTCTAAGCTGTTGGGAATCAAAAACTGTCCGAACTGTTGCAGGACTTACGCACAGCATCAATATATATTTGTAGGGCAAACCCCCCGTGGTTGCCCCCATACCTGGAATGATTGCATAAGTCCTATGTTGCTACAAAAACAAATTTAAAATATTAAATAGTCACAATATTTCTAGAAATCGCCGTTGCTAACTAACACTTGTGGTAAAGTAGTTTCGGCTGTTAAAGTAAAATCTATGACCGCAAATTCCGAGTTAGAGCAGTATTTGTCAGCGGGCGATAGCCTTCAGAAATCAGGAAAACTTGAGGAGGCGATAGCCCAGTACGAAAAAATACTAGCCCTCGAGCTCGCCCAGGCTATTGCACACACCAAGATAGCTGATATTTATTATACGCAACAGAAATATGTAGAGGCGATCGCCTCCTGTTACCAAGCACTTCGCCAGCAACCCAATTTCGCCGCCGCCTACAAAACTCTAGGCAATATCCTGCAAGCCCAAGGCAAAATAGACGCGGCAATTCGCGCATACTCCAAGGCGATCGAATTCGATCATAATTTTGTGGAAGCCTATGTTAACTTGGGCAGTATGTATTACAAACAAGGCCAGCTTGATGACGCTATAACTTACTATCAAAAATCTATTGCTCTTCAACCAGATTTAGCCGTCGCTTATTGGAATTTAGGTAAAAGTTTGGAACAGGAAGGTCGAATCAATGAAGGTTTATTTTATCAAAAAAAAGCTCTAAATTTACAGCCGGACTTAGAAGCGAGAAACAATTCAGTAAAAAATCACACTTACTGAAGAGGAATGTTATAGTCAAAATAATTCAATCATTAACGATGCAAGCTGGATCAACATGGAAATTAGCCAGAATCCGCTCGAATTCCTAACGGCTAAAGTACAAGAAACTGTTGCCGATACCCAAAACTTAGCCCACCAAATCGCTGCTAAAGTTGAGGAAAATGCAACTGTATTAACGGCGTGGGTACAATCAGCGCCAAGTTCAATGGTTAGTGCCGGCGCGATCGCCAGTCAAGAAGCTTTTAAAATAGCACATAACATCCGTTTTGAGAACCTGCCAACAAAGCTGCAATCCAAATTTGCTACGGCTGGGATGCGTGAGGGCATCCGAAACGTTCAAGAAGCAGCAAAAGTATTTGAATCCATACCGGCCCAAATTCGTGCCCAAGGCCCGGAAGCAATTCGCAACTTCTGTCAAGATAAAGATTGGAGTCACATCCAAGCGCACGTCAATGGAGGCGGAAGCGAAGCTGCTAACGGGATTTTTGAATATTTTTGGGTGAATCGTGCTCGCGGTGGTGTAGACATGACTGCCGCAGAATTAGCTGTCGCTAAGCAAGTTTTAGCGGATGCAGCGTTTAAAGCAGCAGTTGCGGAAATCGTTGGGGCTGCAATGAAAGGGGCGATCGCCGCCGCAGTAATTGAGTTAATATTTTCTATCTTAGAAAACTCGCTATTGTGCGTTGAAGGCAAAATTACCCAGTCAGAGTTAGTCGAAAAAGTCGCCACCGCCACCGCCAAAGCTGGCATTGCTGGCGGTGTTATTACTGGCATTCTGTTAACACTGTGCATGATATTTCCCCCGATTGCGGCGCTTTTAGGGTCCGCAGCGATGCCCTTGGCGGTTGCAGGTATTGGTTTTATGGGAATTCGCGCCTGGGAAATCTTTTGTCACGGCGATCGACTATTTGGTATTACTGAACAAACACAAAAATTTCTGGGAATGACTGAAGCGACAATTTACACAGTTGACAGTTGACAGTTATCATACCCGAATCAAACCGTTTATGAAGGGCGGATTTATGACTCTATTCATGATAGTTATTTATGTCCGCGCTTTTGGTGGCGGTTGCTTGTAGCAACATTTTCAGATGATTGGAAAACATAAATAGTATGGATTTAGTAGAAAAAAATCAAGATCAGCAGCATCCGCAATACAAGCGCGATCGAGCCAGTGTGGATACTTTATTAGCAGGAGAAGCAACCGACTACAATTTATCGGAATTAGCAAGATTAATAATTCGCTACCGAGGCTTTCCAGGCGCTAGAGATATTCAATCAGACTTAAAAAAAGTCCTGCAAAAATGGAATTATACCGAAGAAAGTCTTTACGAACAAACCCGTAAAATTCACGCCACAGGTGAAGTTTACAGGAAACAAAAAAGCGATCAAGAAGATTGGCTTTAATCTCAAACCTGCAACTTCGAGGAAAAGCCGAGAAGCAACAGTCAACAGTCAACAGTTAACTGTTAACTGTTAACTGTTAACTATCTTCAAACCATCTCTGGCGAAACTTGCATTGCCGGCTGCGGCTGGAACTGGAACAGCGAATAAACCACATTGCGGCGGATATCCGTCATCATGTCCAAAAACAGCTCGTAACCTTCAGTTTTGTACTCGATCAGCGGGTCTTTCTGACCGTAACCGCGCAGCCCTACAGACTCGCGCAAAGCATCCATTTGTTGCAAGTGTTCCCGCCACAAAGTATCAATTTGCTGCAAAATAAAGAACCGTTCCGCATCTCGCATCAATTCTGCTCGGATTGCATTAACTTCTGCTTCTTTCATGTCGTAAGCATTGCGGACTTGTTCGTGCAAGAAAGTTTTAACTTCCTCAACGGACAAATCTTCTAGTTGATCCGGTGTCATGTCAGCCAGCAGATAAACAAATTCCTTCACCTTGCTCACAAGTTTGTCGAGTTCCCATTCTTCCGAAGGTAAATCGGGATTGATGTATGCTCCCACGATGTCGTCCATCGTCTGTTCGGCATACCTAATTACCTGTTCCTTGGAGTCCAAACCTTCCAATACTCGGCGGCGTTCCGCATAGATTGCTCGACGCTGATTGTTCATCACTTCGTCGTATTCAAATACCTGCTTGCGGATATCGTAATAGTAAGTTTCGACTTTTTTCTGAGCGCCTTCGAGGGAACGAGTCAGCATTCCAGATTCGATCGGCATATCTTCCTCAACACCGAAAGCCTTCATCAAACCGGCCACCCGTTCGCCGCCGAAAATCCTGAGCAAATTGTCTTCCAAACTCAAGAAAAACCGTGTGGAACCAGGGTCTCCTTGGCGTCCCGCCCGGCCGCGCAACTGATTGTCGATCCGGCGCGATTCGTGGCGTTCTGTACCTATGACGTGCAAGCCTCCCAACTTCACGACTTCATCGTGTTCCGTGCTGGTAAAAGCATCGTATTCGCGGCGAGTTAAATTGTAAGCTTCCCGCAATTTTTGAATTACCGGGTCTTTTGTCGGCGCTTTTTCCGAAGCTATAGCCACGATATCATCGGCTTGCAATTCCGAGAGCGATCGCTCGCCGTACTCCTTCACCGCCAATTCCACCGCCGCCTTGAGCATTTGCTCGGCATCTTTCGATAACTGCGTCGGGAAAATCTGGGCCGAAGCTTTCCAAGACTTTACCTTTTTCGTAGTCGGAGCAAAACCTTGAGGTGCGGGGCGGCCGCTAATACCAGGCACTTGCACCACCGAAAACCCGTCGTCATCTTCGGGTTGCACGATCCGGGGCATAAAATACTCCCGCAACTTCAGGCGCGCCATGTACTCAGAATTACCGCCCAAAATAATATCAGTACCGCGTCCCGCCATGTTTGTCGCGATCGTCACAGCACCTTTGCGTCCGGCTTGAGCGATAATTTCTGATTCCCGCTCCACATTTTCCGGTTTAGCATTCAGCAAATTGTGAGGAATTTTCCTCTCCAGCAGCAGCCGCGACAGCAACTCCGACTTTTCCACGCTCGTAGTGCCCACCAGCACCGGCCGACCGATCTCGTGCATTTCCGCGCATTCTTGGGCGATCGCATTCCACTTCCCAGCCTCCGCCTTGTAAACCATATCGGAAAGGTCTGTGCGGCTGGTAATCCGGTTAGTGGGAATCAGCGTCACTTCCAGATTGTAAATCTTCTCAAACTCCGTCTCTTCAGTCTTTGCCGTTCCAGTCATCCCCGACAGCTTCGGATAAAGCAAAAAGAAATTCTGATAAGTAATTGTCGCCAGCGTTTGAGTTTCCGGCTGAATTTCCGCCCGTTCCTTCGCTTCGATCGCCTGGTGCAAACCGTCACTCCAGCGGCGTCCCGGCATCACCCGACCGGTAAACTCATCCACAATCACGACTTCGCGATCGGGAGTGACGATGTAGTTAATATCCTTAATAAACAATTCCTTCGCCTTAATCGCATTAAAAATGTAATGCGCCCAAGGGTCAGCCGGGTCGTACAAATCCGTAACACCCAACAACCGCTCAGCTTCACCAAAGCCTTCATCGGTCAACAGCACATTCCGAGCCTTTTCGTCAACCTCGTAATGTTCTTCATTTTCCTTTCTCAGAGCAGCAGCTACCTCAGCCGCCCGTATATACTTCTCACTGGGGCGTTCCACCTGGCCGGAAATAATTAAAGGCGTCCGTGCTTCATCAATCAGCACCGAGTCAACCTCGTCAATCACGCAGAAATTAAAAGGACGCTGCACTACATCTTCCATGACAGTAGCCATGTTGTCGCGCAAATAATCAAAGCCGACTTCGCTGTTAGTAGCGTAGGTAATATCGCAGCTATAATTTTTCTTGCGTTCCACCTGATCCATGCCCTGCTGAATCAGTCCCACAGTCAATCCCAGGAAGCGGTGCACTTGTCCCATCCATTCCGCGTCCCGTCTTGCGAGATAATCGTTGACGGTGATGATGTGTACGCCTTTACCGTTGAGGGCGTTGAGGTAAGCTGGCAGCGTCGCCACAAGAGTTTTACCCTCACCGGTTTTCATTTCGGCAATTTGGCCTTTGTGCAGGATAATGCCCCCGAGGAGTTGGACATCAAAGTGGCGCATTCCTAAAACCCGTTGTCCCGCTTCCCGCACCACTGCAAAAGCCTCCGGCAAGATTTCGTCTAGGATCTCTTTCTCCTCGTTGAGAGATTTAGCTTTGGCCAGACGTTCTTGAAACTCCGCCGTTTTCCCTCTGAGGCCGTCGTCTGAGAGTGCGCGGATGTCTTCTTCCAAAATATTGATATCAGCTACCCAAGGCTGAAATTTTCTCAGTTTGCGCGCGTTGGGATCGCCTAGCAGATTTTTAAACATGGCAACAGAGGCAGATTTTTAATAATTTAGCTATTAGCTTTCAGGGTTACGGGCTGTAGTGTTAGCCACAACATATACCCTTCCCGATTGTAGCAACCATTGGCCCTCCTGGGCCGTCGCTGCGGTCGATCGACCGATTTTGGATTTTAGATTTTCGATTTTCGATTGAAGTTGGTGAAGGTGGGTCGCGAGCGCAACTCAGGTATATGTGCTTACTGACAATTCCTGGGCGTAACAGGCAATCTCCCTATTCAACCAGAGATTAATGTTTTTGTTGCTAATTTCAGCAACTGGCTTTCCGGCCTGTTCCACCATAGATTAATGTTTTTGTGGGGTGAGCCCTCCTAGCCCGCCCCGATCGCCCTTATTGAAAATGCTGTAACATCTCAGGTCAGATTAACCCTCGTTTGAAACAGGCCGCGGCACTTCATAAGTCAAAAAGTCATAGGCCATTTTCGTATTCGGAAAAATTGCCTGCGCTTCCTTGAGCAAATCATCCAGGACGATCGCATTCCCCGGAGCGTAACGCGGGCTAAAATGCGTCATAATTAGCTGTTTCGCTCCAGCAATCAAAGCAACCTGAGCCGCCATTGTTGAAGTTGAATGCAGGCGATCGAAGGCCATTTGAGCATCTTGATGAGCAAAAGTAGCTTCATGAACCAACAAATCAGCATCCTTCGCCAATTCCACTGCCCCCTCACAAAAAACCGTGTCAGTACAATAAACAAACTTGCGCCCGATTTGATCCGGGCCGCAAAAATCCGTACCTTTAAACTGTCGCCCGTCCTCTAACTTTACTGTCTTTCCTTGTTTTAATTGACCGTAAAGCGGCCCGGAAGGAATACCCACAGCCTTCGCTTTTTCTACATCAAAATGTCCCGGACGGTCTTTCTCCGTTACTCGATAACCAAAAGCAGTAACTCGGTGCTTCAAAGGGCCGCAGCTAACAATATATTCGTCATCTTCATAGATGACTCCCTCGTGACTTTTGTGTACCTTAACTGGGTAAGAAAAATGAGTTTGAGAATAGCGAACGCCAGCTTGCAAATATTCTTCAAGTCCCGGAGGCCCGTAAATATCGATGCGCTTGACATTCCCCGCCAAACCGCAGCTAGCCAGCAAACCCATTAAGCCGAAAATGTGGTCGCCGTGCAGGTGAGTGATGAAAATGCGGCTTAGTTGGCTGACTTTGAGATCGCTGCGGAGAAACTGGTGCTGAGTTCCTTCGCCACAGTCAAACAGCCAGAGTTCCGCTCGCTGGGGCAACCGGAGGGCGATGCTGGAAACGTTGCGCGATCGCGTGGGTACGCCGGAGCTAGTTCCGAGAAATGTAATCTGCAAGAGTCAAATCACCTCAATTAAGTCTTAAAAAATATGTTACATATATCCAGAGTGCGACAAATCCGACATATAGGAAATAGTCGCAGGCAGGAACCGGGATAAATCGCTGTTCCTGCGAACATCTCTTCGCTACAATCATTTTTGACAAGCGTACAGAGCGATCCACCCAATTCTAACGTTTTGTTTCTTCCGTTCCCCTTCCTTTTTCCCTTCCCTTCCCTTCCCTTAAAAATTCTTAAACTGATACAGCACAGGAGGAAAATTTTCAAATGCAGTCAGGAGTATTTTTTGGTTCCGTTTTTTCGACATTAAAAAAACGCTACTTTTGGATTTCGTTGTTGTTTTGGCTGGTAATGGTAGCCCCAGCACAGGCCGCGCTGATCTTGCGAGTGGCGGTACAAGACGGGGCGAGTCAGGTAAAAGTCGGCAGTTCTACTAAGGCTGCAATCCGCGACGGTAACGGGCGCAATTTGGGGGAACTGTCGGCAAACAGTTCTCAGTCGGCTCAATTGCGATCGGGAACAGTGGCAATTGGTCGCTGGGCTGCCAACCAAGTTTGGATCGAGCCGACGGGGAACGGTTATGTTTGGATTGGCGATCGCTGGTATCGGGGACGCACGCTTCTAGTTCCCCAAAAAGGAGGCTTGACTGCCATCAACTACGTCGATATCGAACAATATCTCTACAGCGTTCTCGGCGCCGAGATGAGTGGCAATTGGCCTCAAGAGGCTTTGAAAGCCCAAGCAGTCGCCGCCCGTTCCTACGCTATCCACCAGCGCCTGAAAAGCGAAACCGACCTTTACGATGTGGACAGCACTCAGTATTCGCAGGTTTACAAAGGACTGCAAACAGAATCTTCTGGCACTTATTCGGCAGTCGATGCAACCGCCGGTCAAGTTCTGGCCTACAACGGTCAGATTATTTTAGCAGCTTTCCACTCTGCGTCTGGGGGACATACTGAAAATGTCGAGGATGTTTGGACGGAACCCCTGCCTTACCTGCGTGCTGTTCCTGACTTCGACCAAGGGGCGCCGGTTTACCAATGGAAAGAAAATTTTTCTCGGGCTCAAATCAGCAGTAAGATTTCTGGCGTGGGCAATGTGATCTCGATGAAGCCAGAACGCACTACCGCTCACGGCAGCGTTTTGAGGATGAAAGTAGTTGGAGATGGCGGTTCTAGGGTCATGACGGGCGCAGATTTACGCCGGGTTTTAAATTTGAGGAGTACGCGGTTTACCGTGATTCCTCAGTATGGAGGCGGTGGGAACCCAAGGAACAGCGGCCAAGCTCCTACCGGTTTTCAAGTTGCTGGCAAAGGTTTCGGTCACGCTGTAGGAATGAGTCAGTGGGGGGCATACAATTTGGCTAGACAAGGATACGGCTACCAGCAGATTTTGTTGCACTATTACCGAGGTGCTACTTTGGCTAGAATTGCAGTCCAGTAACTGCTGGGAATGGAGAAGAAAGAAATTCGGCAACGGATTCGCTCCACGGATGTAACGGATGTAACGGATGTAAAGGATAGAAGGAAGAAGGAAGAAGGAAGAAGGAAGTTCGGCAACGGATTAGCTTTCTTCGGATGTAACGGATGTAACGGATGTAAAGGATAGAAGGAAGAAGGAAGAAGGAAGAAGGAAGAAGGGAAAAACGGCTATTCCTGTATCTGTGACTTCCGTGTCCTGGATACAGGGAATTGGGAACTTGTAGGGCCCTTTGACTACGCTCAGGAAGCGCGTAGTGGCCGGCCAGGAACCGCGTAGCTGAAGTATTGGAAATTGGGAATTGGGAATGACTAATGACTAATGACTAATGACTAATGACTAATGACTGATCGCTAACTACATGACTAACTAGATTAAGGATTGCTATGCAAAAGTGGGAGTATTTATTTGTGGATGCGAATATGTATCCTTTTGGAAACAAGCTGATTAGTTTATATGTAAACGGTGAAGAACAGCGAGATTGGAAACAAGGCTCGCTGCATCTATTTGTCAATCATTTGGGCGAGGACGGATGGGAACTTGTGGCTCTGGATCACGACTCGAAGTATGACCAAAATTGTTTGATTTTTAAACGCCCTAAGCTTATTTAATAAAACTCGGAGTATAAAAACTTCTGACATCAATAGAAATTGATATTTTCCACAATTCTTAGCAACGAGCTAAAAGCCAGTTGCCCAACAAAGGTATATTATTGTGGAACAGGCATCCTGCCTATTCTTGAAAAGGGTGCAAGATTTGAGTGCAACCTAACTTAACAATAAACAACTGTTTTTTTTCATTAGTGTTACAAGTTGTCCGAGCGATCGATCCTGCGCTGCCATTCGGCATCTATTTTGGCTGACTGTTCTAGTTCTTGTTGGGTTAATTCTGTTTCTGTTGTATAAGCTAAGTCTTCTCCAGTCAGAACGTTTTCTGCTGCAAATTCCCGGGCGTAGACCAGTTTTTTGAGCAAGTTGGCATCTGGTTCGTTTAATAACATTACTCGCTGCTGACGCTCTTGATTGCGAGCCTCTATCCGGCTATTTTTCCACTGAATCCAGAAGTAGCGAATTAAAGGAATTGCGAGAAATCCGACGCCATAAATCAGGATTATGGGATAAACAGCGCTGACAAAACCGATAAATCCACCTGCAATTAAATTATTAGTTAATAAATTCCCCAAAACTAACGCACCGACAAGATTGACGGCTCCTAACCCTGCTGCGAGCATGATTTGGCCGGAACTGGCGTTGCTGAAACGCCACAGCATTTCTCGCAAATAAGCTGCTACTGGTTCAGAATTTCTCTCGGTGGCTGTGGTTTGCAATTGCGGGAAGTGGTAGACTATTTGCCCTTCGGGGCTGACTTCGGGGCGGCCGTCAAAACGGGCGAGGGCTGGTAACATATATTCTTCGTATTCTCGGACGTATCCTTGTCCGAGATTGTCTAGATATGGGGCAATTTGTTCGGCGACGACGGCGCCTCGGCTGTTGCGAATTGCAGTGGCAATATCGCTCCACTTGCGCTCTTCTAGATTGTAATTGGGATTGCCGTCTCCAAATAGAAAGGAGAAAACTGCTTCTAGAAAACTCATCTGGGGTTTTTGGTCAGTTAAGCGCGATCGCTGCTGGTAGTATGGTTGGTCATGGTTCCAGTAAAATATCCAGATTAAGTCGTTCCAGAAGTAGGGAAAAAAGGAAAAGCCGCCGCCTCTGCCGCCCCCGCCGCCACTATCTCCTCCTCCGCCACCGCTGTTATTGCTATCGCCGCTGGAGAGTAAAAGCGTGATAGCAACAAAAATTAAGAGGATGGAAGCTACCAGCACTATGCCAAAAGATATCCGAATCAGGTAAAATAGAATGCGCCAGATTTTTTGCCACCATTCCTGCAACTGCAAGCGCAAGAATTTGTTTCGCAAAATATCTCGAAAGTTCTTGGGAAATAGGTAGGCAATGTCGCCGGATTCTGCTACTTGCAGGTTGCCGCCTGCTTCGGAGGCGAGGCTTAACAGTTCTCGCTGGGCAAAATTGACATCTAATCCAGCTTTTGCCGCCACGTCTCCAACCGTAACGCGGTAGCCAAGTTGTTCGACGGCTTGCATAATGGTGGGATTCGGAGCCATAGGTTTCTCTCTGTGAAAATTACCCGGTTATTTTTATTATATATTGCGGGAATTCGAGCGGGTTTTGCCGATCGCCTTTCTGATTTTTTTTGAGGCTGCCCTTGACTTTAGGGCCAAATATTGCTAGTGTTTTGCCGAATAACTTTTAAGTATGGGCTGAACTCGGATAGCTTAATAAAACTTTGCGATCGAATTTCTCATATGCAGGCTATTTGCTTGTTTGCTCTGAGGGTCAAGGAGGGGGATGGTTGGTACAGTTAGTAGGGTACGGTGCGCCGCCCGTTGGTATTAGCTTTCGCGATCCGAAGGAAAGCCATCGAAGAGGATTGTCCCTGCACCCTCCAGCAGAACTTTTTCCACCGTTGCGGGTTTTTGTAAGTTTTGTGTAGAGTACGAGAGAGAAGTTAAAGAAATCTGGTTTTTTTGCAAGTCTTGCAAGACTTATATAAAATAGATAGAACTTGCGAGAGTGTTAAACGCAAGGGCGTGTTTTAAGGTTCGCAGTTGCGATCGACTAAACTTTTTAGCGCCCTCAACACAACAGCCCACTACAACAGTGGCGCAATTATTAATAGGAAAACTTTACAGGCTAATTTTTCGGATTAGCCACTAACCAAAGAATCGCATATGCCAAGAACTCAACGCAACGATAACTTTATTGACAAAAGCTTCACGGTAATGGCTGATATCATCCTAAAGATTATGCCGGCCAAAAAGCAGGCGAAGGAAGCTTTTGCTTATTACCGGGATGGTATGTCAGCTCAAGCAGATGGCGAATATGCTGAAGCGCTGGACAATTATCATGAAGCGCTGAAGCTGGAGGAAGATCCTTACGATCGCAGTTATGTCTTGTACAATATGGGGCTGATCCATACTAGCAACGGCGAACACGATAAAGCTTTGGAATATTACAGCGAGGCTTTGGATCTCAATCCGAGAATGCCACAAGCACTCAATAATATTGCTGTGATTTACCACTATCAAGGGGAAAAGGAAAAGGAAGCGGGCAATATTGAAGGGGCGGAAGGGCTGTTTGATAAAGCTGCGGATTATTGGAAGGAGGCTATTCGCTTAGCCCCCAACAATTACATTGAGGTGCAAAATTGGCTGAAGACGACAGGCCGATCGCAAATTGATGTCTATTTTTAACCTCAGTTGTTAGCTAGCTACAAGAAGCTTGATTGGGGAAAAAACAGAAAGTTGTAAGTTTTAAGTGTGGATTGGTGAATGGAACACTCTTTCGCTTAAAACTTACAAATCACCGATCAAAACTACTCACTAAGTCCCAATTACAGATTTTTATGATTGACAGAGAAGAAGTTCGGAAAGTAGCGAATTTAGCAAGATTGGAATTAACGCCGGAAGAAGAAGAGCAGTTTACTGGTCAACTAAACGGTATTTTGGATTATTTCGAGCAGTTGAGCGAACTCGATACGAGCAAGGTACAGCCGACAACGCGGGCGATCGATGTTAGTAATGTAATGCGATCTGACGATTTGCAACCTTTTCCTGAGCGAGAAAGTATTTTGGAGGGAGCCCCCGATCGCGATGGGGAGTTTTTTAAAGTGCCTAAGATTATGTAGGGTTCCCGCTAGGAACCTAACTGAGGAACATCCCTTGAGGGGCGGGCTAGCAATGCCTACCCCAAAAGCAGATTAAATTAATTGTGGAACAGGTAAATAAGTAAGCCCGGTATAAGCCACCCCACAAGCCGATCAAACTGATAGAAACCTAACACAATATCGCTCACAGCGATCGCTCTGTAAAGTTCATTCTTGGGGTGACAAACAGTCATGTACGTATTAATTGGTGGAGCAGGAATGATGGGACTGGGTTTAGCCCAGCAGTTATTAAAACTCGGTCATACGGTTGCAATCATCGATGCCGACCCGCTGGCCTGTCGTTTTGCTCGAGAAAAAATCGGAGTCATGGCATTTGAAGGCAGTGCGGTGAGCACAACGGTTCTTCTGGAAGCGGGAATTAAACAAGCAAGCGCAGTCGTTGCTGCACTCAGGGACGATGCACTGAATTTAGCGCTGATCACCCTATCCAGAAGCTATGGCATTTCCCATATTGTGGTGCGAATGCGCGATCGCGAATTCCTGGAAGCCTATCGACTTGCCGGAGCCAGTCACATCATCAGCACTATTGATTTGGCAGTTGCATCAATGGCCAATGCGATTGAATATCCCCAAATTGAGTCGATGATGCACTTTGAACACGGGCAAGTCGAGGTACTAAAGCTGCCAGTTCCCGGCGATTGCAAGGTGGCAGGTCGCACCGTTGCCCAAATTGCTCAAGATTCTCGTTTTCCAACAGGTTCGCTGATTATTGGTTATCAATGCCATGCCTGCGCCAATCTGGAGATTCCGAACGGCAATACTGTTCTTGAAGCAGGTTCTACCATTCTCGTCGTCACCCGTCCAGAGCTAGTTCACCAAATGATTGATTACCTCGGCATTCGCGCTAGTCATCTGCCAACGTTAGAAGTTTCTCATCCAAATCTTTGATGTAAGGCTCAACCAGATCCTCTGGAACAATTCGTTTGCGGAGGGCATCGCTAACGGCTCCTTTTTCTGCTAAAAGTAATCGCCGTCGAATCGTATCTAGCCCGCTGCGATCGCCCTGTACTTGCCCGGCCCGATGTTTATTGTAGAGATCGCGCAGCACTCGCTCCGAGTGTGCTACTCGTGCTTGATACGATGCCCATAACTCCTCGTAAACTGCCTTCGGCAATACGCCTGCTTTCAGCAAACTATCTAGCTCATCTTGAGCCGCTTTGGAAGCAATCAACTGAATCTGTAACTGCCCAGCTTCCTGCATTACATCAGAAACACGGCTAATTTTTAGTCGTTTTACCAGCCAGGGTAAACTTAATCCCTGTCCGACCAAGGAGAATAAAACTGCACCGAAAACCAGCGCAATGATGTTATCTCGTCCTGTCAATGCCAGAGGAATACTCAGCGCCAGTGCCATCGAGAGTGAGCCTTTGATGTTTCCCAGAAACAGAACGTGCTGCCAGCGCAGGGGAATCGGACGATCGAACCATCGCAGCCCCGCTAACAACAGATAGACTGAGAGAATCCGTCCCAGTTGATACGCGAAAATGACGAACAGGATGGATGGCAAAATTCTCCACAGCGTGAGGGGGTTAATCTCAATGCCGATCAGCAGAAAAATAAATGTATTGACACCAAAACCAGCGTACTCCCAGAAGCTGAGTAGCGTAATTCGATCGGAAGCAGACGTACTGCGAGAAAGCCCCAGATTGCCAAAAATGAGTCCGGCGATAACCACAGCCACCGCACCAGATACCCCAAAAAATTGCCCAATTTGGAATGTTCCTAACGCTAGGGCAACGGTCAGCAAGAGACTACTCAACGGGTCATTTAATCGAACAAATATCGGCAGACTCAAGTAACCTAAGATGAAACCCACGAGTCCTCCACCCAAGGCAACCACGAGCAGTTCCTTAATTCCTCCTATGACAGTAAGAGAACCTGTAGCATAAACGACTAGAATCAAATTGAAAGAAACCAGGGCCGCCGCATCATTGAACAGAGTTTCTCCTTCCACGATGGTGGATAGCCGGGAAGGCACACGGATCTCCTTAAATACCGCGATCATAGAGACTGTATCAGTGTTTGCCAGAATGACTCCGATCAGCGATGCTGGAATCCAGTCTAGCCCCAGCCCAAATTTAACCAGAACAGCGATAATTGCTGAGGAAAAGATCGATCCTGGACCCGCCAGCAGGGCGATCGCCTTAAAGGTGCTGCGGAGACGGCTGATATCCGTATTGATAGCTGCTTCAAAAATCAGAATTGGTAGAAAAAGATTTAATACTAAAGATGGGTCTAAACCAATTCGACGCGACAAGACCTCGGTAATGGGCAAGCCTGCTAACACTAAGCCCGTCACATAGGGAATTCGCAACCGTTGGGTTACGAGTGCCACAACAGTTGCAATCAGCAGCAAAATAATCAAGATGATGACCAATTCAGGAATGACTCCTGCCGTTTGGCTATTTGTAGCAGGTTCGCTGCCCAAGGGAGTTTGTTGCGCTACAATCGACTCTATCACCGATACTCCTCCCATAAACTCCTTTTCCTCGAAGAAATTAACAGATTAACTACGGTTTTAGTCTACAGGAAACGGTTCACTCTGTTGTACAATTAACTGCAATTTATGGGGTGTATTTGGATGAATGGCGATGAAGCTGAAACAGCATTTCTGGGTTTTTTGGGCGATCGAATCGTTTTTACAGTGCAATTTTTTGGGTAAATTAGGATGAATTCCCAACCCTTACAGGATGCTAATTCCTCTTAATTTTGCGGGTTTTTAAGAGTTTTTTAACTGTCTATTCTGAAGCATTGCAGACCCGATCGCGGTTGCCGAATCGGCGGGTACTGGAAGTTGTCGCTCCGTATGTCAGGAATAAAAGAGCGATCGCCCAAAATCATCGACCTTCCAATTTTTGAGTGGGTTTTGGACGTTCTTATTCGCGGGACTAAATTCCTCGAAGGTAATCGTTATTTCTTACCTTGAATTTACCTAGGCATCACAGACACGCCACGTCAGAATCTCCCAACGTTTAAGGACAGGTTCAGCAACCACGATCTCATTTTCTCTTGCCTCCATGACGAGCAAATAATCTCCCTGGTTAAATCTGTGATTGTAAATTCTTGCTTGTTCTTCTGGCACCAACCATCCTTGAAGTGCGCCGTATAGACCGCCAGCAGTTGCAGCAATCCCACTTCCAAAGAAAGTTGCTAAAATGCTTTCCACCGCTAATGCCTGACCAATACCAGGAATTAGCAAGCTGCTGAGTCCAACAATTAAGGCTAGTGAACCTAGTCGTATGCTGCCGTATAGAGCCCATTTGACATCTTTTACGGTCTTGTGGTAGCGTGACCGTAAAAGCATTATCCAGCAGCACCCATGCCT
>NZ_JAUBUR010000028.1:0-94635 GCF_036705485.1 Microcoleus sp. AT9b-C3
ATTTTTAAAATACGAGCCATAAAACGCACCATCAACGCTACCTCTCTATTATATGCAACTTCACATAAAATTGGTATCAAGCGACAGTATCCCAAAACAGCCCCTAAAAATCTGTAGGTAATCTAGTTATGAAAATTCGTTGTATTGCTAATACGGGTGAATCTCTGCCTGAAACATATATAGATCCGCCACGCGGTTATACTAGAAAAGTTGAGTTGCCACTAACTATAGGCAAGGAATATGTTGTTTATGCTATCCGAGAATGGAAAGGCACTATTTGGTACTACATCTGCAATGATAATTACAGCTATTATCCTATCCATAATCCGGCACCGCTGTTTGAAGTGGTTGACAGTAGGGTTTCTAAGTATTGGCGGTTTGAACTTTCGCCCAATGGTTTGTTAATGATAGCGTTTGAGCAGTGGTTTACTGACCCTTATTTTTATGATAAGCTGACGGATCAGGAAGAGGCGGAGGTTGAGATTTTTGAGAAGGTTAAGGAATTGATGGATGCTGAGAATTTTGCTTTGCCTCCGCTGGATGTTGCAGTTGAGAAGTTGCGGGAAACAGTCAGTGTTTGAGTTGGGAACAAACATCGAACCGGGCTGAGTGTATGAAATCTGCTAAACAAGCAGACATAAAAAAGGTTAAGATAGTTGTATTCCTAGGGTGGACACTCCCACGGGAACATGGGTAACTCCTGCTTCTACACGTATGATATTTAAAGATACATGACAGAATCAAATTTTATGAATGATAAATTTCAACCAATAGAGCGCGATGATGATGTTTTGTTGTTCGACAACAATAATACATTTACAGTTGGCAAGTTTAAGGAGTTAATGAGTAAACAATTTCAGGAAAATTTTTTAATAAGTTATCAAAAGAGACCAGCTTATCGTGGTGATAGTCATGAAGAACGTACTGATATCAAATCAGATTTAAGCACTATTCCATTTGATTCAGGAAGTTTTATATGCAGTGAGATTCAATGGAAATGTATAAAAGCAGTAAATTGTAAACTTCTCAAAGTGGGTTCTGGAGGATGGCAGGAAGGAAAATTGAGAGTGCAGGCAAAAGTGGTAAATTCATATTATGATAATGATGATTATAAAAAATATAACAAAGCGGTTATTGATATATGTATAGAATTCAGTCCTGATCTACCAAATGAACCTATATCACCTCTCGATGATATCAGACAATCCGAGGAATACAAAAAACTGAGCAATAATAACTGACAGCCCGATCGCGATTACAATACAATAATCATCGCACTTATATGGGAAGCTTGAATTTTCAACCGCAGACGGGGACGGATGTACGCGGATGAACGCTGATGTTTTTTTGGGAGGGACTCATGGTAAATGTAGAAGAATATGTCGATCGCACTGCTGAATTGATAAACTTACCCTTAGACCCCGAACATCGGCCCGGTGTTGTGGTAAACTTCGAGAGGATAGCTGCGATCGCCCGACTCGTTACTGAGTTTCCTTTACCCCCAGAAGTAGAAGTCGCGCCGGTGTTTGAACCTTAGATTTTTAACCGCAGATGAGGGCCGATGAACGCAGATGAACGCAGATGTTTTTTAGAGAAGGCTGATGCGGTTGCTACGGCAGCGGCGGTTAAATCGGGTAAGGTTACGGCTACAGTGGCGGTAAATGCTGCTTTGGAACGGATTGCTGTTAAGGATAAAGCTTTTAATTGCTTTACTGCAATCACTGCATCAAGCGCACTCGCAGCAGCCAAAAAAATAGATAATTCCATCGCAAATAACGAAAATCCAGGCCCTTTAGCAGGCGTTCCCTTCGCTGTCAAAAACCTGTTCGACATCGGCGGAATTACCACCCTAGCAGGGTCAAAAATCAACGCTGACAATCCTCCGGCTACCCAGGACGCGGCTGTGGTCGCTAGACTAAAACAAGCTGGGGCTGTCCTCGTAGGTACTCTCAACATGGACGAGTACGCCTACGGTTTCGTCACCGAAAACAGTCACTACGGGCCAACGCACAATCCCCGCGATACTACGCGCATCGCCGGCGGTTCCAGCGGCGGTTCCGCAGCAGCAGTCGCCGCCGGTTTTGTACCCTTCACTCTCGGTTCTGATACTAACGGTTCCATCCGCGTACCGGCTGCTTTGTGCGGTGTCTTTGGGTTTAAGCCTACTTACGGCCGTTTGTCGAGGGCTGGCGCTTATTTATTTTCGAGTAGTTTGGATTGTGTGGGGCCGTTTGGCCGATCGATCAGAGATATGGCGCTGCTGTACGATGTCCTGCAAGGCCCTGATTCTCGTGACCCAGTTTGCACTCAACGCCCGCCAGAACTTTGTTCGCCGCAGTTAAATCAAGGTATCGAAGGATTGCGAATTGCTGTTGCTGACGGCTATTTCGCCACAGGGGCCACACCGGAAGCAATGGATGCTGTAGAAATAGTTGCTAAGGTCTTGACAAATGTCTTGGATTGTGGTAATGACACAGAAAAAACAACAAACCCCCCAAAAATAGGGGGGCTTGCAACTGTCAGCATACCGGAATCCGATCGCGCCCGGGCTGCGGCATTTATCATTACCGCTTGCGAGGGGGGAAACTTGCATTTGGACAATTTGCGATCGCGCCCTCAAGACTTCGATCCTGCCACGCGCGATCGCTTTTTAGCGGGAACCCTGATCCCTGCGACTTGGTACTTGCAAGCCCAGAGATTCAGACAGTGGTACCGCGATCGAATTCGCGAAATATTCCAACACGCAGACATCATCCTCGCCCCCGCAACCCCGATAGCTGCCCCTGAAATTGGCGTCGAGAAAATGGTAATAGCCGGACAAGAAATCTTAGTGCGTCCCAATCTCGGACTGTTCACCCAACCCCTATCATTTATTGGGTTGCCCGTTCTTTGCGTGCCCGTACAGCGGCCCGGCGCTTTGCCCTTGGGGGTACAAATTATTGGTGCTCCCTACAGCGAAGCGGTGATTCTCCGAGTCGCTGCGGTACTTGAATCCCAAGGCCTTGTATCTGCCGAATCAATTGACCCCTAATTCTAGGGTTTGTTGTTGCGGTGAAAGCGTCTCTTAGTCCTTCTGGCAATAGCTTTGCGCTTCTGCTTTTCCAAGGGGGTTTCAAAGTGGCGGTGTTTTCTCATGTCGGGGAAAATACCCGCTTTGGAAACTTGCCGCTTAAACCGTCGCAGGGCTGACTCAATCCCTTCATTTTCGCCTATTACAACTTGGGTCATTATTTCTCCTTAGTGTTTGTCAGATCAAGTTTTATCATATCAAGGTTTTTGGCCGCGCGACCTGTTGAAAGTCGGGCGATCGGCCAAAACCCCAAAATTATACCAAATCCGCTGCCATCACTGCTCTTGATTCTTTAGTTTGCACAGCCCGACTTTGTATGTCAAGGAGCGAATTAGATTCGCGCGGTTGAATCAGTTTGGGCTATCAACTGATTTTCCTGCCGCAGGTAAGCTTGAATAAACGGGTCTAATTCGCCGTTCATTACATCTGCGATGGCGGTTGTTTCCACCCCAGTACGCAAATCCTTCACCATTTGGTATGGGTGAAAAACATAATTGCGAATTTGGTTGCCCCAAGCCGCCTCCACCATATCGCCGCGAATCTCGGCAATTTCCGAAGCCCGCTGTTCCTTAGCAATCACCAACAGCCTAGCCTTGAGTAATGCCAAAGCTTTTTCCTTGTTTTGCAACTGACTGCGTTCTTCAGTGCAACGGACGGCCAAACCGGTAGGAAGGTGAACGATGCGGACTGCGGTTTCTACCTTGTTAACATTTTGCCCGCCCTTGCCACCAGCGCGGGAAGTAGTGACTTCCAAATCTTTTTCGGGAATGTCCAACTGTACGGATCGATCGAGAATTGGCATCACTTCAACGCCTGCAAAACTGGTTTGACGCTTATCGTTAGCGTTAAAAGGCGAAATTCTGACCAAACGGTGAGTGCCTTTTTCTGATCGCATATAACCGTAAGCGTAGCGGCCGACAATTTCCAAAGAAGCCGATTTAACACCTGCTTCCTCTCCCTCGGAAATTTCCATTAAATGTACTTTGTAACCTTGACTTTCCCCCCAGCGGGTGTACATCCGCAGCAGCATTTCGGCCCAATCTTGAGCATCTGTGCCGCCGGCCCCGGCGTTAATTGTCAAAACAGCGCCGCCTTCATCGTAGGGCCCAGATAGTAATTGTTGCAGTTCCCACTGGTCGAGTTCGCGGGTTAACTGAGAAAGACTTGATGAGGCTTCTTGGAACAGGGACTCGTCGGCTTCTAACTCCAGCAGTTCTAAAATAGCTTTAGCATCTTCCAAGCTCGTTTGCCAGCCGCGATATTGGTCTAAATGAGATTTTAAGTCATTCAGTTCTTGGAGAGTTTCTTGAGCTCGATCTTGGTCGTCCCAAAATGCTGGTTGGGCGCAGATTTGCTCTAAGTCTTGAATTTTGGCTGTAAGTGCGGGGATGTCAAAGATAGTCCTGGGTTGTACCCAGTCGATCGGACAATGTTTCGATATTGTGTTTGATGTCTAGAACTTCCACTGTTACTTTTCCTAGTTGTGGGGTGTATTGTTGATTTTAGCTGAAATTTCGACATTTCAGCAATTAATCCGTGTATCCGTGTCTAAATTCGTGTCGTGCCTTCCTTCTTATATATACTGCGAACCTGTTGAATTGAAAGTTTTACCGCATTCGTGAGCGCATACGTCCAACCTTTTAGAACAGGAAAAACTTTTTGTGAGGTCTTCGCGAAACCAATCTCTGGCGATCGCATCTTTCACAGATTGAGTTCTGAGACAATTAAACCCCTTGCCGTACTTTTCAATTAAAGCCAGCATTTGCGGTCTGTAAGTGTGGTTATAAACAGCGTATTTAGTATGACTTACCCAACAACAAGGCCAGAGTTCCGCTTCAAAACTGATAAAAATGTCTTTGCTAGCTTGAGTTTGACAACTAATTTCTACATTTCGGTAGTAATTGTTTAGGCTACCAAATTTTTCTACAGCTTGGATAAATTGGTCTCCCTGGGGATTTTTATATTGTTCCAACGATGGGGGTTGCAGTTCTTCGCTGGCTGGCTTTGATGGGATAGGCTGAGTTTGAGCCGGTGCTTCTTGAGAGGTTTCGATAGCTATAGCTTGATACCAAGCATAATTTGCTTTTTCTGGCTGCCCCAACTGCGTCAACACTTTAGCTAAATTGCGATAAGCTCCGGCAAAATTGGGTTTAAGCTCGATCGCCTTTTGGTAATAAGCACTAGCTGGCTGCCACTGTTGCTGTTGAGCATAAAGACTGCCGACATTAGCATAAACTTCTGGAAAATTAGGCTGAATTTTGAGTGCCTTGGCGTAACAATCTGCTGCTGCTTGCATCTTCCCTAAACCTTGAACAGCATTGCCTAAAGTTTTCCAGGCTGCGGCAAAATTAGGTTGAATTTTTAGGGCTTGTTGGCTGGCTGCGATCGCCTCTGAGAGTTGCCCTTGTTTCAAACATTCCTCAGCTTGTCGGTGGAACTTAAGCGCGGCCTGTTCTTGGTTATGAGGGGCTGATACATTAGTTGTTGCTGGTTGGTTGGGGCGATCGCTCTTAGCGTCTACCTGAGAGTTTTCTGCCTTCTGAGGCTGTTGATTGGCTGCCTCTTTGTCATAAATTTCTTTCGCCACAAAACGAGAGGTAGCTTTCGGTACAAACTCGACAAATCCTAGTTGTTGGGCTAAATCCCGCGCTGCTTCTACTTGGTGCTGGTTGTGTTCAAATATCAAGTAATGCCATACAGCTTTTCCGCCCGCTTGGATAAAGGCATTAACCGACTGCATTATCCTGTCCCAGTTGGTATTTTGGCGGTAGATGCTGTTAGTATCAGCCAAGCCGTCGATACTAAAAGTTACGCTGTCGTTTTCTCCTGTCATCGCCTTGGCCAGGGCTTGCCACCAGTCGGGATTGCGTCCGCTACCATTAGTGTAAAGCCCGATTTGAGGAACTCCCATGCGGTGCCAATATTCGATCGCAGGAATTGTGGTATTGCTAGTCATAGCATCGCCGTAGTTGCCGCACATATACACCAACTCCAACTGAGAGCAAAACTCTTGTGGGAAAATTCTCTCAATATCCTCCATCTTTAATTCTGCCCCCGGCAAAATCGGGTTGCCGGTGCGGGGACACTGGGGACAAGCCGCATTGCACCGGGAGGTAATTTCTACGCTGACTCTCCTGATATCTTCATATTTTAAGTACATGAGTTTTCCTCCCTTAATTTGTGATTAATATTGAAATCGCGATCGACAAAATTAGATAACAAGAGCTTTGATTGACTGATTAAAAAGTAAGATTATACCTTATGCCGGTCGGCTGTGAACATAATATAAGTTTTTTGTATGAGGGACAGAGGAGACGATGACGACTATCTTGGTGGTAAATCTTAATCAAAAACCGCGGCTCGATGTCGATCGAGCCGCGGTTTTTTTAAGCTAAAGTTTCAATTAATCGCGGCCGTTGAGAGCAATCAGCAGGCGCAGAATGAAAATGAACAAGTTGATGTAGGTCAAGTACATTGACAGAGCGGCGGGCAAATACTGATCGTCGCGGTAGCTGCGGGGTAATATGTAAAAATCGACGATCGCAGCGCCGGCAAATATAAACACGCCGATGCCAGAAATGCCAATTTCCAACCAGGTTGGGGTGTAGACGCCAAATAGAGAGAGCAGAAACTGACCGCCAACCACTACCAACAAAGCAATCACACCTAAACTGATAGTTTTGGTGAGGGCCATGCCGTCTTGTTCAGAAAGGTTGGAGCCAATTTGGCGGGCGGCGATAAAGGTAATGCCACATCCGAGGGCTGCAAAAGCGATGCCGGAGATGCCGACGCCTTGGGTTCTGAGGGCTGTAAATACCAATCCGCTGAGGGTGTAGCCGGAAAGCAGGCTGTAGGTTGCCAACAGGGGCAAAGCGGTGTTTTTGTTGCCTTGTTCGGCGGCACCGCGAGCGATGAAGAAGAGAATTAATTCTACGACGATCGCGGCAATGAATGTGGGAAAGAAGATCCCAGGATAGTTGCGGATCACTCCCAGGCCCCCGTAGGTGCCGACAGCAGTTAAGACAAGTCCGCCGCCCACGAAGGGGAGAGCGTTGGAGATGACGTTGGGGCCTACTAGCGCGTGGTTTTTGGCCTCGCGCACGGCTTCGCGGAAATTGCTAGTGTTACTCACGAGGATTTACCTAATTTTGGCTGAGAATTGCTATCTATCATTTTGACAGCTTTACACTTTGTTTGCAAAACCTGAAAGAGTTTAAAGATTTGGTAAAGAACGGGGGTGAAATCACTCCAAAGCAGGGATCGATTGTTTATAATCGACAGCGTACAGGTCTGTGCCGTGTCGCTGTCTCGCACCGTTGCGCGTCGTGGCCAAGCTATAATTGAGTTTAAAGAGCCGATGCTATCTGCGACCAAGGGCTAGCTTAAAGTCGATCAAATCACAGATAGCTGAAGTCAATCAATTTTGGAGGGGGGATTTACGATTGGGGATCATAGAGTATATGCTAGAGGCAGGGGCCACAGTTGATTTTAGGTTTTTGATTTGCGACTTAGTTGAAACTAGGGACCAAAAACTTCAATAAATCTAAATAAAATATAAATATAAATAAAATCTCAAATCTCAAATCTCAAATCGGTTCCGTTAATTACTAAGGTAGCTCAGACAGAGGATACCGAGAAAATTAATGAATAGATCGAGTTCGATCGACAAACTGCTAAATAGGTAATGTCCCATGCCCACCTTTTTTGAGCGAAAATTATTGCCCCCTACAGCCGGGCTTTTATTGGCTGCCGCCGCCGTTATTTCCGGCGGTCAAGCTGCCCTTGCAGCTAATGTCCAAGCCGTTTCTACCGCTGCTTTAGGGCAGGGTTCAGAATATTGGCTGCTCGCGGATAATAGCGGTCAACTCCCCCAAGGTACAACTTCTTCAACCCCCAACCGAGGGACGGAAAACCGCGTACCTCTGCCCGTAAGAATTCCTGAGCCTTCGACGGTGGTAGGGTTGGGTTTAGTTGCGGGTTCGCTGGCGCTGAGTCGCCGGAGAGTGAGAGTTAAAAATTAGACTTTTGGCCAAAAGTCTAATTTTTGGATTTTTAACCGCAGATAAACGCGAGTAAACGCAGATAAATGTGGCTATCAGGATTTTAGCCGATCGCGTCGCGCAGAGCATTTTTAGTCATAGCTGCGATCGACTGTTCGGTAGCTTTCGGCAAGTGATAGTATTTCCCTCCAGAAGTCTTGGCCAATTCCTTCGCAAAGCCAGTCGAAATAAACTTGCTCTCGGTATCAATCACCAGCAACTGCATTCCCAACCCACGAATTTTGGCAGCAATTTCTAACAATTCCTTTTTAATATCAGGCTTTTCTCCATCTACAATCGGTTCGCCCAAAGAACGAGCCAAAGGAATATTGCCGCGTCCGTCGGTAATGGCGACAATCGCAACTTGACCGATATCTCCAGACTGCCGCGCGTTGACTCCCACCCGCACTGCTTGAGTCAAACCGTGGGCTAGGGGAGAACCGCCACCGCAGGGCAACCGTTCCAAACGCTTGCGGGCCAAAGCTATCGAGCGAGTCGGCGGTAGCAGCACTTCTGCTTGTTCTCCGCGAAAGGGAATCAGAGCAACTTGGTCGCGGCTTTGATAAGCTTCTGTGAGTAGCTGCATGACTGCACCTTTGGCCGACTGCATTCGGTTGAGGGCCATCGAACCGGAGGCATCGACGACAAATACGACTAAAGCTCCAGCTTTTCTGGCCAAGCGCTTCGCTCGAATGTCTCCCTGTTCCACAAATACACGGCGCTGAACCCCCCCTTGGCCCCCATTGTTAAGGGGGGGTTGGGGGGGGTTAGAATTCCTATCGCGGCGGGCTTTTTGGTAGGGTGCGGCGGATCTGAGGGTGGCGTCAACGGCGATGCGGCGGACGGGGCCTTTGGGCAATACTGGCTTGACGTAACGGCCTCTATCTTCCGAGAAAATGGTGCTGCGGCTGCCCGATTTGCCTTGGCGGCTGGCAGCTTGGGCGAAGAAAAGCACGCTGGGGTCGAGAATTACGCCTTCGGGGTCGAAGAGAAATTCTTCGGGAATGGTATCTTTTTCTGGTTCTTCTTCGGGTTCCGGGTTGTCTTCATCCTCTTGGTCTTCTTCGTCTTCTTGCTCGTTTTCTGGTTCGTCTTGTTCTTGTTCAGACTGCTTTTGGGGAGGCGGTGGGGGGGGAGGAGGAGGAGAGTTTTCGTCGTCTGGGGGAGTTTGGATGATGGTGGCGCGGGGTACGATGACTAATTCTACGGCGCGGCGCAGGTCTTCGGCGTTAACTTCTGTGCGTCCTTCGATGGCGGCGGCGGCTTTGGCGACGCGGACTGCGAATATTTCGGCGCGGTGTCCTTGAACGCCGCCCCGGATGGCTTCTTCTACTAGGTAGGCAATTTGTTCGCGTTTAATGCTGACATCTTTGAGCCATTCTCTGGCTAGGATGATTTGGGTTTTGAGGTTGTCGGTGTCTTCGGCGTATTGATTGAGAAATTCTTGGGGGGAGCTGGAGTAGGATAAAGCTTGTTCTACTGCATAGACTCTTTCTTCTATTTCGAGTGCTGCGTCGGCTGAAAGTACGATCGCGATGCGATCGAGCAAATGTTCTCTCAGCGGCCCTTCTTCGGGGTTGTAGGTGGCGATAAATAAAGGTTTGCAGGGGTGTTGAAAGCTGATGCCTTCGCGTTCTATTTGGTTGCGCCCTTCGGTTAATACTGTTAGCAATTGGTTGGAAATATTGTCATCGAGGAGGTTGATTTCGTCTACATAAAGTACCCCTCGATTTGCTTGAGCTAAGAGTCCGGGTTGAAATACGGTTTGGCCGAATTTTACTGATTGTTCGACATCGACTGAACCTAAGAGTCTGTCTTCTGTGACACCCAAAGGAATTTGAATGAATGGTGTGGGAATTATTTCAGTAGTTAAGGAATTAGTATCGGTGGTGTGGGCATCTTGCCCGCCATTTTCTGGTAACAAGCCTGATGCTTGTTCTGCAAGAATTTCATTAGGTTCGGCGTTGCAAAAAGAATCTTTAACAATTTCAATGGGTGGCAGTAAGGAGTGCAAGGCGCGGGCCATTACTGATTTTGCTGTACCGCGGCGGCCTGCGATCGCAACTCCTCCCAATCCGGGATCGACTGCTGCTAACAGCAGGGCTAATTTGATTGCTTCTTGCCCGACTACGGCGGTGAGGGGAAAGGCTGTGATGGAAGGGCTAAGGTTGGCTGCGGGCATAGGATTTTCGGATGTAAAAATTTGAACTTAATGTTTAGCTTACTTCTTGGAGTATTTTAACTTCTTGGGGCAGAATCACGGTAAAAGTTGAGCCTACTCCTATTTCTGATACTAACTCGATTTTGCCTTGCAGCAGCGTGACGAGCCGCGATACTATTGCTAATCCCAGGCCAGTGCTTTCGGTGGGAAAGAGCTGTTTGCCGACTTCTCCTGCTTGAAAGAAGGGGTCAAAGATGCGCTTTGTATCTTCGGGGGCAATGCCAATGCCGGTATCTGTAATTGCGATCGCCCACTTTCCTTCTCCAGCAGGGTGGCAACTTAATTCGATGCTACCAGATTCTGTATAGCGAATGGCATTGCTCAGCAGGTTGGTCAGAATTTGTTGCAGCCGCTGTGCGTCAGCGATTACTTGTCTTGGGGCGCAGTCGCTGGTAACAGTGAGCTGTAATCCTTTAGCATCAGCAATTGGCTGCATCATTTCTACTACGGTGTTAATTACTGATTGTACATTAGTTCGCTGCAGGTTAAGTTTAATTTTGCCGGCATCGGCGCGAGAAAGTTCTAGTGTGTCATTAATCATGCGAAGCAAGTGTCTGCCGTTGCGCAATACTCGCTCAATGTGTTCGATGCCGGGGAGGGTATCTTTGACTTGAGATTGCCATTTTTCTTTTCGCAGAAATAGTTCGGAATAACCAATAATTGAGTTGAGAGGAGTTTTGAGTTCGTGAGCCAAATGGTAGACGTTTTCTTGATGGACGCTGACCAGGCGAGAGAGTTCTTGATTGGTGAGTTGTAACTGAGTTTGGATTTGTTGAAGTTCCTGCAGCCTCTGAGCGACGTAGCTGTTGAAACACTGGGCAATTGCTTCGTCTAGTACGGCATCTATCAGCCTAAAAGCTCTGAATACGTCGGCGGTGGTTCCTGCTAGCAATTCTGATTCTAATTGCGAGAATATTACTTGACGCAATAAGTGGTATTCCTGGGCTACTTCTGCAGCATCGTAGCCTTGTTCTGCTCTGAGAAAGCCGTGATCTAAACTGGCTTCAATTAATAGTTTTATTTCGCTGTTTTGATATTGGGAAAGCACTGTGGCCATCGCCGCCAGCAGGTGAGGTATGTGATTTTCGATTGCTGAGTGCGGTAAGGCGTCAGCGCTTTCAATTTTCCGATCCTGACGAACTGCTTCAATCCAGTTCTGGACGATAATATCGGTTTTTTCGGCGAGCACTTGGCTGTAGTCCATAATGTCTGCGTGGGGGTTGAGTTTGGCAGAGATTGCCCATGCTTCATTGTAGTTGAGCGATCGCCCGATCGTCATACCAAACTTCTGGCGATCGCGACCCTGCCAAAAGAAGTAGTTTTGATGTAATTTTTTCCCCGTGCCGGATCTCTCTCTAGGCGTCGATCCCAGCTTATTGCTACAATCATCAGCCGTTCAACCTATTGACAGAAGAGCCATAAAGTAGTACATTGCCTCACACTAATAGTTTTTAATTTTAATTTTTAATTTTTTCAGGGGACTAAATGGAAAACGTGCAAGCTGCGATCGCTGCAACAACATTTATATGTGTAATTTTCTTAATAATTACAGAATGGATACACCTGACAGTTGCGGCATTTCTGGGAGCAGTGATTCTGGTTTTTACCCACGTGATGACATTAAACAACGCGATCGAATATATCGGTCGAAGTCACGCCACGCTGGGCTTATTTTTCGGAGTCATGGTAATGGTGAGAGCCTTTGAGCCTACCAAAGTATTTGAATACTTGGCAACTCAAATTGTGCTTTTGGCTAAAGGCAAAGGCAAAAATCTATTGCTGGGTATTGTCGCGATTACTACCCCCATTTGTGCTGTTTTGCCCAATGCCACGACAGTCATGCTGCTAGCACCATTACTTCCGCCAATGGCAGAAGAAGTGGGTGTAGATTTTGTGCCGTTACTGATTTTAATGGTATTTGTAGCTAACAGTTCGGGACTGCTGACCATCGTGGGCGATCCGGCGACATTCATTGTCGGCGATGCTATTAACATGAGCTTTGCAGATTACCTGGTAAAGTTAAGTTTGGGCGGGGCAATTGCCGTAGGAGTGATAGTAGTTATGTTGCCTTGGCTGTTCCGCGAAATTTGGAACAAAAAATTAGACGATTTGGAACATTTGCCGCACCCAAAAATCAATCACCCACGAGTCTTAGCAGTGGGCGGTGTAATTATAGCTTTTGTGCTGACATTTTTTGTAATAGGAGAGTCTCTGCCCGTCCCTATTTCACCGGCAGCGGTTGCTTTGTTGGGGGCTGCTTTGGCAATGCTTTTAGCTCACCATTCCCAAATTGATTCTGTTAATAATATTTTGCGGGATTTAGATTGGAGCACGCTGCTATTTTTTATGTCTATCTTTGTGCTGATTGGCGGTTTGGAAAAAACCGGAGTTATCGGCAGTATATCTGGCATATTAGCAGTGATTTTAGGTAAAAATATTTTTCTGGGTTCTTTAGTTTTGTTATTTTTTGTGGGTTTGATGTCGAGCGTGGTGCCAAATATTCCGTTGGTAGTGGCGATGGTGCCACTGCTAAAACAGTATGTTGTCAATATCGGGCTCGCACCGACAGAGGTGCTGGCTCCCGATTTTGCAGGGCAGTTTCCACCTGTTGTGCTGCCACTGTTTTATGCGATGATGTACGGAGCAACTTTAGGCGGAAATGGCACTTTGGTAGGAGCTTCTTCTAATATAGTGGCCGCGGGAATTTCTGAACTGCACGGGCGCCGGATTTCTTTTCAAACTTTTCTGCGTTACGGGCTGCCTGTGATGGCGGTTCAATTGGTGGCTGCGGCTCTTTATGTAACTATTCGGTTTCTGATTTGAAGAAGTAATTAGTCATTAGTTGGCAGTCAACAGTCAACAGTCAACAGTCAACAGTCAACAGTAATCTAAACTTCATCCAATTCTAAGGGGAAAATTACAGTGAAGGAGGAGCCAACTCCTACTTCAGAAACTAATTCGATTTTACCTTGCAATAGCTTGACTAATCGAGCGACAATTGCTAGCCCTAAGCCGGTACTGTCAGGAATGCCAGAGCTTAGGGAGTTGTCGGCTCGAAAATAGGGTTGAAAAATCCGCTCGCAGTCTTCGGGAGCAATGCCAATTCCTGTATCTGAGACAGTTACTGTCCAATATTTATCTGGCAAAAGTTCGCTTTTTATTGTAACAGTACCGGCTGTGGTGTAGCGAATGGCGTTGCTGGTTAAGTTTGTGATAATTTGCTGCAAGCGCAAGCAATCTGTCACCACTTGATCGTCTGAGAGATGGCACTCAACAGCTATCTCTAAACCTTTGGCTTTCGCTAAAGGCTCGATTATTTCAACAACCGTGGCGAGTACATCTGGCAGTCTGATTGGAGCTAGCTGTAACTTTATTTGTCCGGCTTCGTACCGCGAAATTTCCAGAGTATCGTTAATCAATCTCAGCAACAGTCTGCCGCTGTTGAGGACTCTATCAATATGTCCTATATTGGGAACAGAACCTTTAATTTCGGAATAATTTTGTTGCTGTCGCAAAAACAAATCTGAGTAGCCGATAATAGAGGTGAGGGGAGTTTTTAATTCGTGAGCTAAGTGAGATAAATTTTCTTGATTTGCGCGAACTAAGCGAGTCAGTTCTTGATTTGTAAGTTGCAATTGGTTTTGCAAATCCTTTAGTTCTTGGAATCTTTCCTGGGTAAAGGTTTGGAAACATTTAGCAATTACTTCGTCGAGGGCCGTGTCAATTAAGCGGTAAGCTCGGTTCACTTCAGCGGCTGAGCCTTTTAGCAATTCTGGCTCTAAAGCCTCGAAAATTACCCTCCGCAGCAAGCGGTATTCCCGCGCAATTTCTTCGGCGTCGTAGCCTTGTTTTGCCCTGAGAGTTCCGTGTTCTAAACTTTTTTCTACGAGTGTGTGAATGTCGCTCTCTTGAGATTGAGAAAGCATGGTTACGATCGCTTGCAGTACCATTGGAACGCTGTCGCGCACGCCATTGTAGGTGAGTTCTTTAGCGCTTTCGAGTTGGTCGTCGGAGCGTACAGCTTCGATCCAGTTTTGTATAATTGTGTCGATTCGATCTTGCAGCGCGAGGCTAAAGTCTCTCATGGCTCAAGTAGAGAAATAAGTGGGCGATCGCATTTTATCTCTCTAGGTGAGTTTAATAATTAACTTTTTGAATTTTCTCTCAACTTTTGATCTTCGCCGATCGCCAATAGCTACTCCTAAAGACCTATTGACAAACTTAAATGCTGGTGCTACCTTATGTTAAATTGGCTTAAAAAGTCAAGCCTAATCCAGCACTGCGCGATCAAACCAAGCGTGTGGCTGGAGCGGAGGAACCAATTTTCGGGGCGAATCTCTACAGAATTAAAAATCAAAGTTAAAAATTGCCAAATTTGAGTGTAATTTTTGATTTTGAAATCTAAGGAGAAGGACATCTCTCAGTCCTAGCCCGTCAGCTAACTTCGCAGGCATTGAGAAGAGACTGAAAAGCCAACTTTCTGAACAAGATAGTTTGGCTTCGTCAGTGTCTCAGGTTGGTATTGTTCAAGATTCTTGTACCTGCCCTGACTCTGAAGGAGATTGAAATGTTCATACAGCTTAATTTATCTGCGCTCGCAGTTGCAGGAGTTGCAACGTGGAAGCGTGTAAAACCCGTTGTCATCCGAGATGCTGTTTTGTTACCTGCTGCGGGTTTTTTGGGAATTCTTGGTGTGTGGTGGATTGTTGCCAGCTTCAACAGCGATTTGATTCCCACTCCCTATCAGGCGTTAATCGCTAATTTAGATTACATATTCCATCCATTTTATCAGCGCGGGCCTGGAGATTTAGGCATTGGCTGGCTGCTGCTAGCGAGTTTGCGACGGGTGTTGGTGGGATTTTTCCTGGGTGCAGCAGTTGCGATTCCCGTGGGATTTACGATCGGGATGTCGAAACCGGCAATGATGGCGCTCAATCCGCTGATTCAAATCTTCAAACCGGTGTCGCCGCTAGCTTGGCTGCCGATAGCTTTATCGATTTTTAATTTAGCAGAGCCCTCGGCAATTTTTGTCATATTCATCACGTCTTTGTGGCCGACAATTATCAACACAGCTTTGGGAGTTTCTAGCGTTTCCCAGGATTATCTGGATGTGGCGCAAGTGTTGGAAATGCCGCGCTGGAGGCGGATTACCAAGATAATTTGGCCGGCGAGTTTGCCATACATTTTTACAGGTTTGCGGATTAGTTTAGGGATTGCTTGGCTGGTGATTGTGGCGGTGGAAATGCTGACAGGCGGTGTGGGAATTGGCTTTTTTGTCTGGGATGAGTGGAGCCGTTTGAATCTGAGCTCAGTATTTTTAGCGGTGTTTGTAATTGGCATAACTGGATTGTTGCTCGACGCAGCAGTTGACAAAATTCAGGAATTAGTAACGCATCGATCGATCAAGAGTCATTAATCATCAGTCATCAGTCATCAGTCATCCTCATCTCTTGACATGATCGGCGTTTATCTGTGTTTATCTGCCTTAAATCTGCGGTTGCTCTATCGAGGGAAGATTTATGCAATTTCTCGTCTATTAGTCATTGCCAATCTAAAATCTAAAATCTAAAATCTAAAATGGTATGAGTGACAAGTTTTCCAATGAATGGAAGCGCCGAGAGTTTTTGCAAGGAATGGGCTCGGTGGCGGCGGGAATGGCTTTATCGGGTTGTGGAATTAGCGCGGATCGATCGGCAAAAGGACTCACAGAAGAAGCCTCAGCCGTAAAGCCGGTTGTCGATTCCCGAACCTTAGAAAAACCAAATTTAACCGTAGGATACGTGCCGGTTAACGATTGTGCACCATTTGCGATCGCATGGAAAAAAGGCTTTTTCCGCAAATACGGTTTAAACGTCCAACTCAACCGCGAAGCAAGCTGGGCAACCTCCCGCGACGGCGTAATCTTCGGCCGCCTCGACGCCTCCCCAGTCGTATCCGGCGCCGTCACAAACGCCCGAATTGGCGCCGAAGGAGCGCGCCACGCACCCCTGTGCGCGGCAATGACAATTCACCGCCACGGCAACGCCATGACGATGAACAAAGCTATGTGGGATTCCGGTTTACGCCCGTGGCACGAATACAACGGCAATTTAGAAGAATTTGGCAAACAATTTCGAGCCTTTTTTGACAGTCAGCCAGCGGAAAAAAGGGTTTGGGCAGTGGTTCTAAGTTCTGCAATTTACGAATACTTTGTCCGCTACATATCGGCGGCTGCCGGTGTCGATCCGTTCAAAGAATTTCGGGTAATTATTGTGCCGCCGCCGCAGATGGTAACTAATATCAGGATTGGCGCGATGCAGGCTTACATGGTGGCCGAACCTTGGAATACGCGGGCAATTCAAGGCAATTTGGGAGTGGGTTTTACCTTCGTGCAAGGGAAGGAAGTTTGGCTGGGACATCCCGATCGCCTTTTGGGAGTAATGCAATCATTCATTGATGAAAATCCGAAGACTTATTACTCGCTGGTTAAGGCAATGGTGGAAGCTTGTCAGTATTGCAGCAAGCCGGAAAATCGCAGTGAAATATCGGCGCTGCTGACTGAGCGATCGTTTACGGGGGCGAGACCGAAAAAAGGGGCGATCGACAAATTTACGCGACCGGCCATAGTTGGCGACTACAACTATGGAGGGTTTGACGAAAAAGAGCGCACCATACAATCCGAAGATGCAACTATTTTCTATGACATTCCTAAGAATTTGCCTCAAATACCCGGAAATCATTCAACATTTATGTGGCAGTCTCAGAGTATTTGGTTGATGACTCAAGCCGCTCGCTGGGGACAGATTAAAGAAGTGCCAAAAAATGCTGAGGAATTAGCTAGAAAAGCTTGGAGAACCGACCTTTACCGCAAGATTGTTGCCGAAATGGGAATCGATTGTCCCCCGGAAGATTACCAAGTGGAACCTGCGGAACTTTTCATTGATAAAAAGGCATTCGATCCTAGCGATCCGGTGGGTTATTTGAATAGTTTTGAAATTCGAGCCAACCGCCCTAAGTCTTTTTTTCAGTCTTAATTTCTACAGTCCTGGGCGCAGAAGCTAAGGGAGCATCCCAAGTAGGGTGCGCAGTGCGCACCGGTGCGCACTGCGCACCCTACATATAGAGGTTATGCGTCCAGCACCTTACCGCTTGCGCAACCGCAAGAAAATCAAATTAACACTTTACTAAGTTTTAGGAGAATACCGTGACTCAATACTTTTCTACTTCAACTCAAACCAACGACCGAGTTAACAGCCAATCTCACTTTCTGGAAATAGAGAATTTGTTCAAGTCTTACAAAAATGGTGACGGTACAGAATTTAGCGTCTTGGAAAATATCAATTTAAGTATTGGAGAAAACGAATTTATTTCGGTAATCGGTCACTCTGGCTGTGGCAAATCAACGCTGCTAAAAATAGTGGCTGGTTTGGAAAGACAGAGCGGGGGAATGGTGACACTGGAAGGAAAAGAAATTCGCAAACCAGGAGCCGATCGCATGATGGTATTCCAGCACTACGGATTGCTGCCTTGGCTGACGGTGCGGGAAAATATTCGGCTGGCAGTTGATGAAGTTTTGCAAAGTCTTAGCCGTGCCGAGAAGATTAGTCTTGTCAACGAACACCTCGCAATGGTAAACTTAACATCGGCAGCCGATAAATATCCAGACGAAATTTCAGGGGGCATGAAACAGCGGGTTGGGATTGCGCGAGCTTTGGCGATTCGACCGAAAATGTTATTAATGGACGAACCGTTTGGAGCGCTGGATGCTCTGACCCGCGGCAAGTTGCAGAAACAGGTGCTGGATATCTGGGAAAATCACAGACAAGCTGCAATGATGATTACTCACGATGTGGATGAAGCTATCTATATGTCCGATCGCATTGTGCTGATGACAAACGGCCCGGCTGCGACGATAGGAGAAATTTTGTCAGTGCCGTTTGCGCGCCCGCGCGATCGCCACGAGTTGCGGGAATCCCAGGAGTATTACGAACTCCGCAACTATGCTTTGAATTTTCTCGATCGCTACTTTACCCAAGACGAATAACGCCCGACGGACAGACCAAACAATTCACTTAAGAGAGGTCAAGCCTGTGAAGCTCAAAACAATGTTAGCGCGTTTTGAAAGTGCCTTGGGATACCAAAATTTAGCAGAAGAAATGGTGTTGCTGCCGGAGCCAAAAGTACCGATTTCTAAGAAATCCCAATCTCCAAAACAGGCAAAAACAATCAATTTTATTGTCGGTTACAACAGTTCTCCCCAAAGTCAAATAGCTCTGGATATTACCCTTTGGATGGCGCATCAAACTCGTTTCGTAACAACTAAAGAAGTCACGGTTCAAGTAGTCTACGTGATCGACGAATCGTCAAAAAGTTACCGCGAAGATACTTGCCAAGTTGCTGTAGCAAATGCCTTGGCTGCACAGCAGGAAGTATCTGATTTAGAGGAAACATTCGCCCTTAATTGTGCAGCACCTGCGCTCGCTTTACCAACCGAAATCCCATCAATCTCCCAGCACAAAAATTGGATAGAGCCTCATTATTTACAAGCAATTTATGGTCAAAATAATGAGTACGAGGTAGCAGATAAATTGCTGTGGCAAGCGCGCTGTTTGGCCCAGGAGTGGCGCGGTTTATTCAAAGCTCATTTACGCATCGGGCGGGTTGCTACAGAACTGAGAAATGTGGTTGAATTAGAATCAGCAAATTTACTGTTTTTGGGCTGTGGTTCTGGCAACCATCGGCTGGTGAGGGAACTAGGCAATAATTTTCCGTGCTGCGTACTCGGGATTCCTTCGGCACTCAGCTATCAGATGGATTTTCAGCCTGAAGAAAGTTTGAGCAAGTTACAGTTGGCGACAACGATACCTGCACGTTAAACTTGTTCAGCACTTACGCAAAACTTCTATATGTAAGGTGCGCACTGCGCACCCTACCGCTATAGTAAGGTGCGCACTGCGCACCCTACGGCTATAATTCGCGCCCCAAACCTTTTTTTTGCCTTAGTCCTATCTCGATGAAAAATTAAAAATAGTTTCCTCGATAGAAGTCCCAATTCCGAGACAATTGGGACTTTTTTTGATTATTGAGATGTTTAAAATTACTTTTAAGGAAAAATGTCGTCACTTACCTGATCATAGACAGTTCGTTGACTAATTTTATCCTTCCCCGGCACACAGAGCGCAACAGCCGATCGATCGAGCGTTTGTCTTCCTCCGTCAAATTTTCGTCAAAAATAGCAGCCATCAAACCGTACCTATCGGCTAGGGTAATGTAGCCATTGTGATTCACTTCGGCAAACAGCTCGCCCAAAGCAGATGGAATCAGGTGGACAGGAGTTTGCATAGCGATTAAGTCTGAATTCGACGATTGCGCGATCGAGTGTTCCTGCAACAACAAAAGGCGATCGCACTATAAAAATTTATAGCTGTATTGCCTTTAAAGATGTGATAGTAAACAGCAAAATTTGTGAAGGAAATCACATTGAAAATTGGCCAATTATGATAAAGCTTGCAGGTGCGTTTTAGGGAAGACCGAGCAACTGCAAACTTAATGTTTTCTAAAGATTGAAAATCACCACTTCCTCCACAGGTTCAGCTAACTCAAACTTAAACACCCGCGAATAGAAATAGAATTCGCCGTCAAGAGTTCTTTTGATATTTTCAGCGCGGCGAAAACCGTGCTGTTCCCCTTCGTAAGCGACATAAGCAACCGGCAAACCTTTAGCTTTCAATATCTCTACCATCATTTCTGCTTGATTGGGCGGAACCACTTTATCTTCTAATCCTTGAAAAAAGATAACCGGACAAGATAAACGTTCGGCGGAATGAATCGGGGAACGAGCTACATACAAATCTTTTCTTTCAGGATAAGGCCCAATTAATCCATCCAGATAGCGCGCTTCAAATTTGTGAGTCTCGGTTGTCAAAGCTTCTAAATCGCTAACTCCATAATAGCTTGCACCGGCCTTAAACACATCGCGGAAAGTAAGAGCACACAGAGTAGTGTACCCCCCTGCACTGCCTCCGGCGATCGCCATTCTTTCGCCATCCACTAAACCTTTTTGAGCTAAATATTTAGCACCGTTAGCGCAGTCATCAACATCGACAATTCCCCAACTATCTTGCAGTCTTTTTCTGTATTCTCTGCCGTAACCAGTGCTGCCGCCGTAATTAACATCGAGCACGGCAAAACCGCGACTCGTCCAATATTGAATTTTCAAATTCATGCTGCTAGAAGTAGCAGCAGTGGGGCCGCCGTGACTTTTGACAACAAGCGGCGGTTTTTCACCCGCAGGCGCTGCGAAATCTTGATTTTTCGGAGGATAGAAGAAACCGAAAGCAGTCAAATTGTTTTCCGTGGGGAATTCAATTGGTTCCGGTACAGAAAGATAACCCGGATTGATACTTAAATCGCTCGATTGGCGCAAGATTGACCGTTGACTTGTTGCTAAATTTAGTTGTACAATAGCAGTAGATTCAGTCGGCGAACCTGCCAGAAAAACCACCGTTTCTCCCCGCGCTTTGACCGACGAAATATCAGTGTAAGGCGTCTCAATAGTTGTCAACTGCTTAGTCGTTAAATCGAGACTCGCTAAATACCACTGGCCTTGCTGAGTGTAGGTGCAAATAATTTTGCTTTCCGAGACAACGGCATAAGTAGACATTCCAAAAACCCACTGAGGAAGTCCGAATTCAGCCGCCATTTCGCACAAGCTGGTTTCTATCTCTGCTTCCCCCCTTACCAAGGAGGGATTGAGGGGGGTTCGAGATTGCCAGCGGTAGAAATTCCACCAGTTAGACTTGTCAGAAACAAAATACAAAACTCCATCGGGCGACCATTCCGGTTGAAAAATCGACTCATCAACCCCGCCAGCAACTAAGTATTTTTCCCCTAAAGAACCGTCAGCCTTAATTTCTGCTACCCACAATTCTGTGCCATCCCACGGCATATTTGGATGGTTCCAACAAATCCAGGAAAGTAGAGAACCGTCAGGACTCAAACGAGGGGAAGCATAGAAATCATTGCCCTGAGTTAAGATTTGAATATCTTCGCCGCGATCTAAATTAATGCTAACAATAGTATTGACAGGTTCCCCTTCACCTGCATGGTCTTCGCGCACGCAAATCAGGCGATTTCTTTGCTTGTCAACTATCGCATCTGTATAGCGACAATTAGCAGCAGGAGTCAGAGGTTCTGGGTAAGAATTTAATGTTTGAACGTAAATACGTTGGTCGGCAAAATGAGAAAAATAGACAACACCGCCAGCAACTGCAAAAGCAGCGCCGCCGTATTCGTTAACGCGAGTGCGAACATTAAAAGGATGCGGTGTTACGTCGTTGATTGTACCGTCAGGAGTGCGCCGCACGAGGACGCTTCTCCCAGCTTCCGAAGGTCTTCCCTCAAGCCAATAAATATCATCGCCGTCAATAGCAATTTGTCCGAGTCCGACTGTTCCAGAAACAATTAAATCTGCAGAAATAGGTGATTTCCAAGAGCCGTAAGGTGATACTGTATTCATATAGTTGAGGCAGTTGTGTTTTACGCACAAAAAAATTAATATTTGTAGTTTACAGTAATTCAGTCACCGGGAAGCAAAATGTCCAAAAAACTCGTACTAATGGATCACGATGGTGCAGTTGACGACTATCTCTCTGTCGTGTTGCTGATGACAATGGAGGAAGTCGAAACTCTGGGAGTAATTGTAACTCCTGCGGACTGCTACATTCAACCGGCGGTGAGTGCAACGCGCAAAATCCTTGATTTGATGGGGCGTTCAGAAGTTCCGGTGGCGGCGAGTACGGTGCGGGGGCTCAACCCATTTCCGGTGTTATTTCGGCGAGATTCCTTTGCAGTCGATCGACTTCCCATTCTAAATGAAAAAGGAACCATTGACACGCCGTTAATATCAGAACCAGGACAAAACTTTATGGTGCGAGTTTTGCAAGATGCAGCCGCACCAGTCACATTAATGGTAACGGGACCGTTAACAACAGTAGCACAAGCTTTAGATATCGCGCCAGAAATTGAAAGCAAAATTCAAGAAATTGTCTGGATGGGAGGCGCGCTAAATGTTATCGGCAATGTTAGCAAAGATATGGAACCCGGACAAGATATGTCGGCGGAATGGAATGCTTACTGGGACCCGATAGCAATCGATAGAATTTGGCAAACCAAAATTCCCGTTGTCATGTGTCCTTTAGATATCACGAATAATGTACCGCTGACAGTAGAATTTTCCAATCTCTTAGCAAGACAGCGCAAATATCCAATTTCCGACTTAGCAGGACAGTGTTATGCCCTAGCAATATCTCAAGATTACTATTTTTGGGACATTTTGGCAACTGCTTATTTAGCACATCCAGAATTTTACCAACTGCGAGAATGGGAAACAGAAATTATTACCGAAGGCATCAGTCAAGGACGCACAAAAGTTAAAATAGGAGGGCGAAAAATTCAAGCAATGGATCAAGTAGACACAGCCAAATTTTACTATTACATATTACAACAGTGGGCGAGGTAAAAATCACCATATCTGCTAGGGACAAGCGAGCAAAATCTCCGTACAAAACCCGCCATGACACGAAGATTTACCTTCTCTTCTCTTCCCTCTCTTCCTCTGCGCCCTCTGCGCCCTCTGCGGTTAAAAAAATCTCATCTCCAAAATGCAAAACATCAAAAAATGCTGCCAATTCTATCAATTATCCCCTTAGCCCAAACCCCTCCCGAACCTCAAGAAATAGTTCAAATCCAAGAAGTGCGACCTCTCCCCGGACAATTAGACAACATACCAGTATTTAACAGCAACAGTCCCGAATTAGTGCTGCAAGAAGGAATTTTGCTTTCGACATTTCCCCCGGATGATAAAAGATTTCCGGCGGCACATTTAAACTTTCCGTTTCAAGGACGTTTCGACATATTTGCCCACCACATAGCCCGCGCACCTTCCCCGGAAGATTTGCGAACATTGTATCAAGGAGTAATTGTTTATAATCCGGGCAATAAACCTGTAACATTAGATATATTGCAAGCTGCGAGTTATCTCAGTCAACCCGATGCACCTTTTATTGAATTGCCGCCGCAAGTCGATAATTCAAACAGTAATATTTACGCCGGGCCGGGAAGCCGCGCTGTGAATGATATTCTCAGAGGAAGGAGACAGTCTGATTTTCCTGGGCAGTTAATTATTCCCCCTGGAAAAAGCCAGCTTTTGATGAATCATCCGATACCGGTGCGAGAATTGAAACCGCCGCTTAATGGTCGATCGACCTTGATGCGGTTACGCAGCGATGGTATAGTCTATGTTGCCAGTCTGGCGATGTTTGCCCGACTTGAGGCAGAGGGAAACGAGCGATCGCCCAACTTAGCAGAATGGCAAAACTTATTAGACAATGGTAATATAGCCGGGCCGCGCGATCGAGTTCCCACACCGCCCGAAATCACCGAAGGTCAAATAATTTACGGCCGAGTTGCCGGTGTAGCATTAGGTTCACAATGGCGAGCACTTCTCTCAGACAACCCCGCCACCTCAAACCTAGCAATTCCCCAACCCCGAACAGCCTTTTCCTATCCATTAAGCAGCCTCCCGCGCGGAATGCTGGGAACAAATCAAGTGCAAAGTGCGAGAATGCTAGTCCGCTACCCAGATACAGCATACCGCGCCCACGGCAATTACGGAATTCAATACAGTCTCAGCTTGCCGCTGTACAATTCTACCAGCAAAAATCAAACTGTAACTGTCGCAATTCAAACTCCAATTAAGACAGACAAATTAACTTCAGGAGGACTTAATTTTTTAGAACCTCCGGCACCTCAAACTTTTTTTAGGGGGACGGTTCGAGTGCGCTATACTGATGACAATAAAATGCCTCAAACTCGCTACGTGCATTTAGTCCAGCGGCGGGGACAGCAGGGGGAACCTTTGGTAAAACTAGAGATGAAATCGGGAGAAAAGCGACTTGTACAAGTAGATTTTATTTATCCGCCCGATGCGTCGCCTCCGCAAGTTTTGACAGTGAAAACAAATTAAATTTGATTTGAACTTGTTTAAGATTAGCAATTAACCGGGATTTCCCCATCTCGACAATGTGTTTGAGAGCGTTTAATCGCTCTCTTCCAAAAAGGTTTGTACTCGACCGTTTGGTCGCAAAACAACTCGAATTTTCGGGTTTTTGCCATTAGAAACAGCAGAAACAAACGGCTCGCCAGCTAAGGGCATATTAGCTTTCTCGATATAATCTGCTGCTGCTTTTCCCATCGGCACAATACTTTCAACTGACCCATTTTCATCGATCAGCACGCTGTATTCCAAAGTTTGCTCCATTCCTTCTGGAGGCTTCCAGCGTTCCTCAAAGTAAGTTCTAGCTTCGGAAACTTGAGGAATTGTATCAAATAAAGTGCGGTTTTTTTTGCTCGCCGCCACCTGGTTGTTGTCGTCGGACTCCGCAGTTGGTTGAGCGTCCTCAAGGGGTGGGAGTTCGGTACTGGCTGGGGGGACAATCGGCTCGATGGGGCTGGGGAAGGTTTGCGGCGGGGGAACAGGAAATCGGGAAGCCGACAGGGAGGGCGGCAGGGGGGGAGGTACGGCGGGAGCTAGTCTCGGCGGTAGGGGGGGCAGCACGTAGGGTACTGGTGCGGGTGCTTGGGGGGCGGAAATGGGCGGTTCTTCGGGGGCGGGAATAGTGATTGTTTGCCCTTGAGGGAAAGCTGGGGCGCTCTGTGGGGCGCTGGGTGCGCTGCCGTTGGGGGGAAATAGCAGGGGTGGCTGCTGGATGGGGCTGGGTCTGTTGCTGGGGGAAGCTGGGGTGAGGGCGATGGGAGGTAAGCTGGGGCTGGGGGAGGCGGCGGTGTTGATGGGCGGGGGCGGCAGGGGCGGTAAACCGGGTGTGGCTGCGGGTTTTGGTGCTGGGGGTGTCGGTAGGGCGGGAACTGGACTGGGGGAGACGCCGGCAGCTAACTGAGGGTTTCCTGGATCGGTGCTCAATGGTGGATTGGCGGGGGCTGTGGCGGTTTGCGGGGAGGTGGCGGCTCGATCGAGCATTTTGATAATTCCTGTCGTCAGGCCCGCGCTGGCGACCAGCATTGCTGCCACCTTGAGCCAGGGTGAGGACAACGGCCGTCGGGACTCGCGGTTGAGGTTGGGAAGCGCCATCACTTCGGCGGCGCAGTCATCGAGTGCTGTGGCCAAGTCAAACAGTTGCAGGGTGCTCAAGGGAACTACTGGCCCGGATTCTACGGCGCTCAAAGAGCCTAAAAACAAGTTGTGAGCGAGCAAGCCGCGGGGTTCTAAGCGGGGGGGAACCGGAAGGTAGGAGGTTGGGAGAGAGTAGGGGTTTGAGGTTGCTAGTTCGGAAGTGTTGAGGGGTCGATCGAATATGACGGCGTTACGCGCTGCTTCGGGCGAGTCTGAACCCGCAGGAATACGGCCTGTTTGAGAGTTAAGGTTGCTTTCCCAATCGCGGGATTCGCCCAGCAAGTTTTGGACGTAGTTGCTAACAGCTTCGTGGAGGGTTTCGAGTTGAATTCGATCGCCCCTGAGAGTAACGTGTTGGGTATCTGGCAGCCTGGGGTCGTCGAGTCGCAGCTCGAAACTTAAAGATTTAAACACCGGTTGGCCCGCCCAGCGAGATAGAGGCGAACTTTTGGCTGTAATTTCCAGCGTGCAAGTGGGGGGCGTGTACCGTTTGAGAACCATAGCAAAAAGTCTGTTGACTGTTGACCGTTGACTGTTGACTGTTGACTGTTGACTGTTGACTGTTGACCGTTGACTGTTGACCGTTGTTTAATTCTTAGCGCGGTCTAGAAGAGCCAGCCACAGGCGGCGGTGGCCGCCGGGACTGCTGTAAAACAGCAAGTCGATCAGGAGTTTGAGAGCCAAATCAGTCAACTCTCGGGCCGATAAATTTTCTGCATCTTCCATGCGCGAGCCATAAGTGTTGCTGAACCTGTCAATATAATCTCCCAGCAAAGCGATGGTGTGAGGTTCGCGGTTTTGCTCAGCCATTTGTTCGAGCAAAGCAACAGCGCGGCGGATTAAAGCTTGGTGCTGTTTTGCCAAATGACAGCTTATCAAAACGAGCGATCGAGCTTCCTCCACATCGAGTTTTTTGCGCCCTCCGTGGCCTTTCCGCAGCGGGTTAGATTGGCGCAGCCGCCACAAAGCTACCCGATCGGCTACCATTGGCTCTAAATTCAGTTCGGCTGCTACCTGGAGCATCGCCTCTGAGCCAATTTCTGCCAGTGCTTCTAAGGCTAACAGCACTAAATCCAGTTGGGCTTTAATGTTGTCCAACTGGGTAGGTTCTGGTGCTTTTTGGGTCAATTCTTCCCAGTTGGGAGATGGGCCCGTTTCGTTTGTGGGAGCGGAGGGCTTTACGGTCGAGCGCATGGCTTCAGCACGGGAAATTTAAGACAGGTTGAGGCAGGATATCAAACAGTATGCAGTGATTAAAGCTTTGCTGCCTGTGGGCAACAGCACATCTGTTAATTTGTCTCCATAGCTCGTTGCTTTGATTCCGGCAATCCTAACTGCTGGACGGATTTGCGGGTGAAAAGTTGCGGTTTCAAGTTCGATCGATCGCAATCCGCAAAACCCATAGATTTTTACTTCTAACCATCCTACGCCACAGAGTGACCGAAATCAAATCAGTGCTTTAGAAACTATTGGGGCTTATATCAATGCAAACATCCTAGCGCTATCGAATGCTACTTATAGTCTGTCGCTACTTATAGTCTGTCAGATTATAGTTGTCATTGCTTCATCTGGCGCCATCTATGGATATTACCGAGCAATTTGGTAAAAAAGTTAGACATTTCAGAAAGCTCAGAAATCTTTCCCAAGATCAGCTTGCAGAACTATCTGAATTACATCGCACCTATATTGGTTCAGTTGAACGAGGTGAAAGGAATATAACGCTAGTTAATGCCAGCAAAATAGCCAAGGCATTATCCGTTAGTCTAGCTGATCTGGTAACTGATGATGACTGAAAGAAGACTAGAGCAAATTTTAGCAAGATACCAAAACTCATTTACCGAAAAAATTTATGCAGAAGAGAATGAAGAACACGATGTTTTAATGGATGTGTTTGGTCTTTCTCCAATAATAAAAAAAGAAAATAGGCAATATTGGGGACGTGAGTTAGGTATGTGTTGGCAATTGTTAGTTACTGAAACTTGTAAAACATATTGCAGTAGTTTTCAGCCAGCATTTAAAGTTGGAAGCGATGAGCCGTGCGATCTGATTGTTGATGGGTACGCAATAGATACAAAATATCGTATTGGCTCAGGAGACTCTGGAACACTGAAAAAGTTCAAATCTTATGGCCCACTACTTCGTACTTATAATTACGAACCCGTATTCTTAATTCTTAGACCAGATAATTTGCCCGCAGCTATTACAGCGTGCCAAGTAGGGACTTGGAAAGTTTACACTGGGGACGCTTCCTTTGAGTTCATAAAAACAATAAGCGGGTTTGATTTAAAGTCATTTCTTATTGAAAAAGTGGGAGAATTCCCTGTATACCGCTGAAACTATCAAGGCGCTTGTTGATAATCTCTATGTAGTCAGGTACTATTTCAATACCAACATACCTAATGCCAAATTCTTTCGCCGCCAGCAATGTAGTTCCCGATCCTGCGAAAGGATCGATTAGAATAGAATTTTCCAAACGCGGTACAAATATTTCGACCAACTTTCTCATTAGAGCGATTGGTTTAACTGTGCAATGGACGTTAAACTCCTCGGTTTTCTCACGCTGTATACCTTCTAAAATATTGGACTGAAAACCACCGAACTGATCTCTAGTATAAAATAGACCAGTACCATACTCCTGTAGAGTTTCCAAGTAATTATTGACCAGTGGTTTTTGAAGTACGCAGATTGCTTCCCATTCGTTCCTCAGACAACTGTGCCAACCATCCCATTTTTCAGGATTTTCATATCCTTTCTTCTCTAACTGTTGTTTGATATTGACACCTTTAGGGATACCGCTGGATCTTTTATAAACAAGAATATCTCTCGCATAGAAACCAGCAGTTTCAAGTGCAACTTGTACGTGAGCAACAGTCCGCGTGCTGTTGAAAACTAAAACTGTCGCACCCGGTTTGCAGATCCGAAAAAGCTGCTCGCCCCACTCAAAGCACCACTTTTCATAATCCAGAGTGTTGTTGCGATTCCTTTGATACCATTTTTCGTTTCTGACTCCACCTGCTAAACCACTGCCATAGGGAATGTTTTTAACAAGGGTTTTATTTCCCTTGCCATTGACTCTTTCCATACGCCTTTGAATTTCTGAGTCATCCCATTTATGACCAATAAATTCATAATTATAAGGTGGGTCAGTGATACACGCTGAAATATAATTTTCTGGCAATGTCTTCATCACTTCACGACAGTCGCCAACCAAAACTTCATTTGAGGGAGTTTTTTTCATTAGTCAGGCAGTTACTAAAGTGGTAAATCAACTCTTAATTATGCCACATTTGCAGTATAGTACCCATTCCAGTTGCATCAGTACGATGATGCGGTCTATCTCCTAGGCCTCTTTGTCACCCCTCCAGTATTTTTGGATGAAACTGGTATTCTACGCTCGTTTGAGTAGAACTTATGCCCGCTCCCAGCACGGGACAATAGTATACAAAAAAAAGCATTCTATCGGGGAGCCAAAGTCACAGCAATTGGCGCAATTAGTATGAATAAAGTGTTGGCATTGATGACGATGAATGATTCAATGGATGGACAGGCATTTGCTATATTTATTCAGCATTTTTTATGTCCTCAATTATGGGAAGGAGCGGTAGTAGTAATGGATAATTTACCCGCCCATAAATTAGCATTAATCAAAGGGGGAACTTCCGCTGAGATCCTCAGCGGTTGTGCTGCCTTTTTAACTGCTGCTGACATCCTTGAATCTTCCTTTTAGTGGAGATTATCGAACAGCTTGAAGTGTTCTTTTCCCTCCCGGAATATCGCTGTTAACAACATAAAAATCTTGCGGATAAATCCAGTGGGTGCCCAGGGGACCGTGAATTTGAATGCCGGTCATAACGGCATAGGTAAAAATAGATCGATCCAGGGTCTCTAAAAGATGTTCGACATCCTCAGAAATAATTCGAGATGCCAATTTTGTAATTTCTATTAAATCGGGTTTATCTCCATAGGTAATGGTTGAAAGAATTTTTTGCCGAATAATTGTTTGTTCAATATCCTGCATATCCATTTCTAGCTTTAGGTGCCCCGCTGCCAACTCTTCAACAATCGCTTCTAATGCTCCACAGGCATGGGAAGCTTTTTGAATACCATCTCGATAAACCATGCCAATATCGCCATGTCTAGAAATAGCGATGTGGGGCATGGCATAAAAGGTAAAACGACGAATTCCATCAACTATAGGGGTATGGTCGGTCGCAGAAGCTAACCCTGTTTTGCCCATCATCACAAATCCAGCTAAGCTGCAACAATTAAAGGTTTTCCCCCAGTATCGAATTACTTCGGCGAATAGGGGTTCGGCGATTTCATCCCGACAAATTGCTATCATTCCCATCGTATTTTCATCACAAAAACCGTAGGTACTCAAGCTTTGGAACGTCTTTCTCATGTACTTGCTCATGGGTAATGCCCCTGGAAAGTGAGTAGTGAGCATTTGATGAAAAGCTGGAAACACATTAGGATCATAACCATTTAGTGTTTGGGGGATAGTTTCGCTAAGCTGATTGATAGGATTCTGGGTCATCTTTTCGCTGCTCTTAATTAACTGGTGATATCCTTCACTTTAAACTGTTAACGGTTGCACCAATTCCTTGACAGGTGCTTCACGGTCATCTGGCTGCTGCACCCGAATCAGCCACCCTTCGGCTTGGGAGTAGTTATCTTTTTCCACTTGTTTAATAGCTTGTTTGAAGTTAAACTGTACGCCCCAAACATCGCTCGTGAAGCGCTTTTCTTGCTTCATTTTGTCGAAGAACCCGACGGCTTCGGGGTGAGATAAACCACCTTCGGTTTTAGCAATAGAGAGCATTACGTCATTAGTCAGGCAGTTACTAAAGTGGTAAATCAACTCTTAATTATGCCACATTTGCAGTATAATCCATTCCGGTTGCATCAGTATGATATGTTCGTTGCGACTTGTGTTGCTGCATACAACTATATATAGCAATCCTAAATGACTCGTAAATTTTTAACCCCACCCCAACCCTCCCCTTACTAAGGGGAGGGAGTAAGAAATTTACAAATGATTTAGGATTGCTATAATTATGAGTCAACCGGAAATGCGTAAATTTTGATTATTTCAAATAAACCACTGTCACACCTGCACCTCCTTCTTTTTGACTGGCGAGCTCAAAGCGGGAAACCTGCGGGTGATTCGCGAGGAACTCGTGAACGCCGCGCCGCAACTGTCCCGTACCTTTGCCGTGAATTATCCACAGGACTCCGTATTCCACGGCTTTGGAAAGAGCTCTGTCTATTTCGATTTCTGCATCTGAGACTCTCGCACCCCGTAGGTCGATCGAATTATTAGCAGTGCGGATGGCAATTTCGGGATTGGGTTTTGCAGGTTCCGACGCTGCTTGCTTAGCTTTAGCCGTAGCGAGTGCTTGTGCTTGGGCGGCCGCCTTGGCTAATTGAGCTTTAGTTTCGGGTTTTTGACCGTCGAGGGATTCAATTTCTCCGAGTTTGACAGTCATTTTCATAATCCCGAACCGAACGCTCAACTCTTCGTTAGCATCGGGACCGCTGAGGACTTCGGCGGTTTGGCCCAAGCTGGGAATGCGGATGCGATCGCCCACTTTCGGCATAAAACTCGGTTTGGGTTTAGCCGGTTGTTGGCGAGAGGGCAGGTGTTTTTGGGAAATTTGATTTAAGGTTTCTGTCGCTTGTTGGGCATTTTGAGCCGTCTGGTTGCCCGACTGCAAGCGACGAATGATTTGAGCAATTTCTGATTTTGCCGACCCTATCGCCTCATTTACTGCCACTTCCTGAGCTATTTTTAGTTCTCGCTCCCGCTCTTGCAAAGCGGCTGCTTTTTGAGAAACTTCTCTGTGCAGTTTTTCGGTTTGGTGTAGCAGTTGAGTTGCTTCTCTGGCCTTGGTTTCCTGTTTCCGGCGCTGTGCTTCGAGTCCAGCAATCACTTGATTAACATCTTGAGACGCTCCCCCCACATAGGTTTGAGCTTCTTCGACTATGGATGCTAGCAAACCGAGTCTTTGGGCAATGGTGAGGGCGTTGGAACGTCCGGGAATTCCCCACAGCAAGCGATAGGTTGGCTGCATGGAATTGTCGTCAAATTCTACTGAGGCATTTTCAAAGCGGGAGTCTTGATATTTGAGGGCTTTGAGTTCGCCAAAGTGGGTAGTTGCAACTGTTAATAGGGAATGTTGGGCGAGGTATTGCAACAGGGCGATCGCCAATGCACTGCCTTCTGAGGGGTCTGTTCCCGCTCCTACTTCGTCTAACAAAACTAAAGATTTGGGAATTGGTAATTGGGATTTGGTAATTGGGATTTGGGCTTGGGGAATTTGTAATTTAGGTTTGAGAATTGGGAGAGCAGAAACAGTGCTCTGTGTATCTGTGGCTTCTTGGTCTTGCTGTTGGGAATTAGTAATTGGAAGGTTTGAATTTTTTTCCCCTTCCGCCTGCGATTTATTGTGTAAAACTTCTAAAATGCGGCTGATGCGGCGGATATGGCCGGAGAAAGTAGACAAACTTTGCTGCAAAGATTGTTCGTCACCAATATCGGCCAAAATATTGTCGAACCAAGGCAATTCTACGGGTTCGCGGGCTGCCACAAACATTCCGGCTTTCGCCATTAAAGCTGCCAATCCCAAGGTTTTGAGGGTGACAGTTTTGCCGCCTGTGTTTGGGCCTGTGATGGCGACGACGCGGATGTGCGGCGCGATCGTTAAATCGACCGGCACGACTGGAAAGCCTTGCTCGTGCTGTTGCTGCCAAACTAATAAAGGATGGCGCAACTGGCGCAGGGTAATTTGCGATCGCAGGTTGCGAATTAATAATTGACTGTTTTCTGAGTTTTCCTCATCTTCTTTTTCCTCATCTTCTTTTTCGGGATTTTTTGGTGCTAATTCTGGCTCTCCCAATTCGATAAATTTCGGCGGATTTGCTTGCAACCAAAAACTATAACGCGCTTTAGCGGCCGCTAAATCTAAAGTTGTAACTACAACCACCAATCTGTCTAAATCGGGTTTTACTGCTGCGACTTGCTCCGTGAGGGCGCGGCGGACTGCTTCTTCTTCGGCTTGTTCTTGCCTGAGCAACTGCCGCATTTGGTTGTTAAGATTGACTGTGCTGTGGGGTTCTACGTACAGTGTCGCGCCACTGGCCGAGGAGTCGTGAACGATGCCCGGTATGGCATCTTTTTGGGGAGCTTTGACGGGAATGACAAAGCGTCCGCTTCTTTGGGTAATTAGCTGTTCTTGTACGGCGTTGGATTGGCGCTGCAAAATCCCCTGCAATATTTGATAAATGCGATCGCGCAACTGTCGCATTTGAACTCTAATTCCTGCTAATTTAGGAGTGGCTCTGTCTGCTACTTGAGCGCGATCGTCTATACAGCGATGGATTTCTTGCTCTAGTTCGGGATAAGTCCGCAATTGGGCTGCCAGTTCTTTGAGCGTCGGCACATCTGCCTGAGAGTCAATTATCCGGCGCAATTGCCTTGCTCCGGCGAGGGTAGTAGCAATGGCCAGCAATTCTTCGCCGCTGAGCAAACCTTGCAGTTCGGCTCGCTGCAGCGAAGTGCCGATGTCTTGGATTCCCTCAAAACTCAAAGCACCGCCAGCGCGGCTCTCTAACTGATAAGCTTCCTGAGTTTGAGCTAGGAGTTCTGCTGTTTGAGCTTGAGTGGCCGGGATTTCGATGTCGAGGGCGGCGGCAACGCCGAGTTTGGTGGCCGCGAAGGTAGCCAAGTGCTGACACAGGCGCGGCCATTCTAATAGTTCTAGTGTTTCGGCTTGAATCAAAGTTGAGGTGGTGTTGGTAATTGGCATTCTCAGGCGCTGACCGAGAAGGTGAATTTAACGATACTATTAATTGATTTTAAAGTTTTTTATTGTTTCCTGGCGCAATTTGAGAAACTATCTGCGATCGCCCTCAGCAGTCTTTCGGCAGAAAGCTCTGATGTAACATTAATTACGAAGGAGAAAATTTGCATTTTTGCATTGCCCGTCTAAAATTATACCTTCTAGTGATACCAGTCCCCAAAAAATATGCAACTGTAGGCAAGCTCCCAACTATTATTATACAGTAAGTCATTCCCAATTTTTTTCTCTAAAACATAAAATCTAAAATGGTATGGGCTATTTGGGGTTTTGAGGGATCGGGCATCGGCTGTTTTTAGATGGAATTGAACTATTTTGGAATTTTAAATCTGTCAGCGCAATTCTGGCGGTTGTATCCTAAAAAGTAATTTGTGGAGTTGGTAGAAGTATGGCAAAGATTCTGGCGATCATCGGGGATACTGTGACTTTTCAAGTTGTCCAAGAGTTACTCAGCCAAGAGGGACATCAGGTGAGAGTCGTTCCCGACGATAAGGAGGGTTTAGAATTGGCGAGGGAATTGTCCCCCGATGCGATAATTTGCGACGGGACTTCGCCTCAAATCAACTTTTTGGAGGTGTGCCGGCTGGTGAAAGCCGATGGAGAATTGGCGACAGCCTATTTTATTCTGCTGACTACACCGGAGCAATTTGATGAAGTTCAAGAATCGGATGCCCCCTTTGACGATTTTCTGTTTAAACCGATTGTTAAGCAGGAATTATTGGCGCGGGTGCGCGCTTCTAAGAAAGCGCATGAGTTGAGGGCGCGGTTGGAGTTTACCCAGCAAGAATTGCAACTGTCGCGCGAGCGAATTCTGCAAAGTGAAAAAATGTCTAGTTTGGGCGAATTGGTGTCTGGGATAGCCCACGAAATTAATAACCCAATTACTTTTATTTACAGCAATCTAACTCACGTCCAAAGCTACGCTACCGATTTAATTGAACTGCTGCGATTGTATCAAAAGGAGCTAGTCAATCCCGGATCGGAAATTCTGCAAAAACAACAAGATATGGATGTAGAATTCGTACTCGACGATTTATTAAAAATTGTGAGTTCCATGCGTACCGGGAGCGATCGCATCCGCCAAATAATCTTGTCGCTACAGGATTTTTCCCGCAGCGATCGATCGGGCTGGCAGTTATTCGATGTTTCCGACGGTTTAGAAAATACTCTGTTGTTGTTACAGCACCGCTTGCCGGCTCGCGAGGGAAGGCGAGACATCAAGGTGATGAAACAATTCGGCAATTTGCCACAAATTGAGTGTTATGCAGGTCTGCTCAATCAAGCTTTTCTGAATATCATCAATCACGCGATCGATGCTTTGGAAGAGTCGGCTCAAGAGTTAGAGGAGTTGGAATCCATCAAATTTAAGCCTGTGATTTTGATTACCACTCAGGTGGTCGATTCTCAGCGAATTTCGATTGAGATTGCTGATAACGACATCGCACATAGCAAAGATACCACAGCCGAAATTTCCGATCCATTTTTGGGAGCAAAACCTGCGGAACCACCCATATCATCGGGACTTGCTCTCAGCTATCGGATAATTGTAGAGCAGCACAAAGGAGAGTTCAAGTGTTTTTCCGAACCGGGGAAAGGCACTAAAATTCAGATAGAGATTCCGCTGCGTCACACTTGATTAACAGTATTTATCGTTGGTGGGGCGGGTTTTTAAATTTGTTGGTTTTAGCCGGAAATTGTTGTGAATCCGCCCCTACAATGACTGGATTTTTTGATAGGTAAAATTTTGTAGAGGGAATGGCAGAAGTTATCGAAAAGAGACTTGAGTTGATATTCAAGAGATTTGAAGGAGAGAGGAAAAGAATAGAAATATGAATAATTCCATCGAGAGGGGCAACCACGGGAGATTGCCCCTACAAAACACGGTTATGTAGATGTTGTGTGTCTAGCAGTGGAATAACTAAAGGGAGACTTGCGCGCCTTTAGTATCGAGCCCGATCGCCCTTACATCTGCCTTTACCCCAAATTCCCCCCAAGCAGCCGCCATTTCCCTCACAACGGCATCAGCATTAGTAGCATCCGTTAAAGCCAAAAGCGTTGGCCCGGCACCGCTAATTACCATTCCACAAGCCCCTGCATTCACGGCGGCTTGTTGCAGCGCTTCATATCCCTGAATCAGAGATTGCCGGTAAGGCTGGTGAATTTTGTCTTGGAGGGCGCAGCGCAGCCAGTTTTCATTCCCAGTTTCCAAAGCCCGCACTAGCAAACCGAGGTGTGCAGCATTAAAAATCGCATCAGCCTTACTGTAATCTGCGGGCAAAACTCGGCGGGCTTCGGCTGTAGACAGTTCAAAATCGGGGATGGCTACCACGGGCACAATATTTGGATGCCAGGGAATGTCGCAAATCTCCCAGGAAGCGCCCGCTGTTTGGGTAGCAGCGAGGCGACACCCTCCGAGTAAAGCGGGGACAACGTTGTCGGGATGTCCTTCAAGTTCGATCGCCAATTGCATCACTTCCACTTGACTCAAAGGCGCACCGGCTAACTCATTTGCACCGACTAACCCACCGACAATAGCTGTGGCGGAACTTCCCAAGCCTCTAGCCAGCGGAACTTGCATATCTATATGTATCGCTACAGGGGGCGGCGATTGGTTGAGGCGATCGTATAACTTGAGAAAAGCTTGATAAGCGAGATTGCTGTCATCTGTCTTGACTTTGGCGGCTTCTTGGCCCGTAACAGTAATTTTTAGTTTCTCGGTTGCTGAGGGTTCGAGTCGGGAGAATTGGAAGCGGTTGTAGAGGCTTAAAGCGGCGCCGATGCAGTCGAATCCGGGGCCCAGGTTGGCGGTAGTGGCGGGTACGGTGACGGTGACGGTGGAAGTTTCGGGCATTTTTTGAATGGTGGATTTGGAATGTTTAACCGCAGATGAATGCGGATGAACGCCGATCGCAGGATATTATACTACGTTTTCAAAAGCCATTTATTCTTGCAGCATTTCAAGATGCTTGATGGCATCTTGATAATCGTTGGTATTGCCGTCTTTTTGATAGAGCTCTGCTGCTTTATGATAATCGGCGATCGCCCCCGGTTTGTCTTCTAAGAACTCGCGGACTCTGGCGCGGTTGTAGTAGGCGTCGCCATAGTTGGGGTTAATTTCAATTGCGCGATCGAAATCTGCTTTAGCTGCTTGATAGTCTTTGAGATTGCGGCCGTGGATGATGCCGCGTTTGTTGTAGGCTTTGGCGTAGTTGGGGTTGAGGCGAATAGCTTCGGTGTAATCGGCCATCGCCCCTTGAATGTCTCCCGCTTCGGATTTGGCTAAAGCGCTATTAAATAAGTCTTCAGCAGGATTTTGAACGATGAGTATTGGCGCTGACTCTGCTGTAATGGCAGGGGATATGCCACCCAAAACGGTAACAAATCCCCAAAGGGCGATCGTCCGGTAAAAGTGTTTCATAAATCTAAGCAAAAATTCGAGCGACAGAGCAACTAAAACCAGGTAACAAAGGCGAGGTCAATTCATCAGCGCTCAACAGCGTAGCAATGAGCCTTAAACTTGCTTGTTCCCTGCGATAAACTTCTATTTGCTGCAACCGCCAATTCACAATCCAGTATTCCTGTACTCCTCGTACCGAATAGAGTCGGAGTTTCAAATCTCTATCCCGTCTTTCATTGTCTGCACCGAGGGACAATACTTCAACAACTAACTCAGGTGCGGCAGTTAAATGACCGGCTTCGTCTAGCAAGATAGCCAAGCGTTCATTGCTGGCCCAAACTACATCAGGAATAACGTTATCGGCATCTGTGAAAATAAGACCAGGATTGATTGCAGCTCGTCCTAAACCGGCAGACATCGACCAAGTATCGAGCACAGAAAAAACTCTGCCACAAGTCTGTTGATGACCCCAATGCGGTGCTCTAGTCACAAATAACTCTCCATCAATAATTTCATAACGATCGCCGTTATCGGGCAATAGTTCTAAATCGGCGGTAGTCCAGCGTACTTTATCAGATATTGTCTGGTTCATACAAGCACTGTTGATAGGTGATACAAACATTCTAAACGATCGACCATCTAAAGCATCCACAAATTTTAACCGGTGAGTGAAACTAACACAAAAACAAAACCCGCGCTGGCGGGTTTCTATATTCTTAGTCCGCGAAGGCGGACTTTGTTTGTGTAGTCGCGATTTCCAATCGCCGGATTTCCTTAGAATTACAAACCATGAGATTACTTCAAAATAGTTTTAGAAGCAATCCGAGTTTTCTTGCGATCGGCTTCACTCAATTGTTCACCAGATTGCAAACGAGTAGCAGAGGTTTGTAGCACAGTTGCGGCACTTTTATCGCCCATTTGCAGAGCAGTTTTAGCAGCCGTTTGCAGCATCGTTGCTGCGCCGGCGCGATCGCCCTGTTGTAATCTAGTTTCGGCTAATTGAGTTTGGCGGTATTTAGCCAAAGCTAAAATGTGCTGCTGTACCATCGGGTTGAGTGCTGGCTGATAAACTTTCAGGACATTAGCGGAAAGTGCAACAGGATCGGAAAGCAAACCTTGACCGACACTCGGATCGTCGTAGCGAATTTGCAATTGCCCGATCGCCTGTGTACCTTCGGGCAACTGTCCAATATAAATATTAGCCAAAACTACTCGCTCTATATCCTTCATTAAATCTCCCAAGCGCACCATAAAACGATCGCCCTCTTGCTGTACCGGTAATTCGATCGTATCCGGGGAAACTTGGGCGATCGGTTTGAGTTCGGCTAACCGCACTTTTGGCATCAGTGAAAATAGCAAATAAGCATTAGTCAAGCCTACACCTTGGATGTGGCTAAACAGTTTACCAAACTCGTCAACCGCATCTTCGGGACGCTGAATGTGTGCCAGAGCACCGCCACCAGCGTCAGCAATCTTTTCCAAAATATCCTGGTTCCAGTTATCGCCAAATCCCAGAGAATTTAAAGTCATGTTGTAGTCGGCAGCCAATTTAGCCAACTTTAAACAGCGGCTGTCGTCGCCGTGTTCGTTTTCGCCGTCAGTCAGCAGAAATGCCTGAGATATAGCTTCTTTTTTGCCTTTGCCCAACTCTTCAATACCTAACTTAATGCCCTCATCAATTGCTGTGCCACCGGCCGAGCGCAATTGCTCAATTTGCCGTTTAATACTGCTGGGATCTCCTACAATTTGATTGGGGACGAGGACTTTGGCTTTATGGTCGAAAGCCACCGCGCAAAAGCGATCCCCAGGCTTCAACCTGTCTAGCAACCGTCCGGCGGCTTGTTTGACGGTTTCCAAGGGGCGTCCGCCCATCGAACCGCTGTGGTCGAGAATCAGGCACAGGTTTAAGGGTACGCTGGAGTCGATCGAGCTTGCCGTCGCAGACACCGAAATCGCTAGCTGGCGCTGGGTCGAGGGCGCGGTAGCCTCAAGGTTAGGGTCGTTTAAAACAGGGAGCAAACTAACTTTCATGCGGGATACCTAAAGATTGCGTTAGTATTTCTTTAAGAATAGCTCCATCAGTTCAGGCAACATTTCGGTTATATGAACACACCAATTAAAGCTGTGCAATCGCCATACTACGGGGAAGGGAACTCTCGGACGCCACCTCCCGATTTGCCATCCCTGTTGCTGAAGGAGCGGATCGTTTATCTGGGGATGCCTCTGGTGCCTGCGGTAACAGAACTAATTATCGCTGAACTGTTGTTCTTGCAGTACGAAGACCCGGATAAGCCGATCAAAATCTACATCAACTCGACCGGCACTTCTGGTTACAGTGGCGAACCCGTCGGCTTTGAAACAGAAGCCTTCGCTATCTGCGACACGATCAGATACATTAAGCCGCCCGTGCACACTATTTGCCTCGGTTCGGCAATGGGGATGTCTGCGATGCTTTTAGCGGCTGGTACAAAAGGCTTTCGGGCGAGTTTGCCACACGCTTCTATTGTGTTGCACCAACCCAAGGCTTACACGCGGGGTCAAGCAAGCGACATTCAAATTCGGGCTAAGGAAGTGCTGGCAAATAAAGCGACGATGCTTGAGATTTTTGCAAGCTGTACAGGCCAACCGATCGAAAAGATTACTAAAGATATGGATCGGTTGCTGTACCTGACGCCTCATGAAGCTAAAGAATACGGTTTGATCGATCGCGTTCTTGAAAGTTCGGAAGAATTGCCGAAGCCGCTGCCGGCTGGAGTCATCTAACTGGGAATGGGGAATGGGGAATGGGGAATGGGGAATGGGTAATGTGGGATGAGTAAGAATTAAGGGTTAATGGCTAATAGTTTCTACCCTGATTAGTTATTCAATAGTCTTTTTCTGACTAACAATGCCCAATTCCCGATGCCCGATGCCCAATTCCCGATGCCCAATGCCCTGTTTGCCCGATGCCCAATTCCCGATCACCAATTACCAAATAAACGGAGTTCCGAATTATGCCTATAGGTGTGCCAAAAGTTCCCTACAAAATGCCGGGTGGTTATGATACTCAGTGGATTAATATCTACGATCGCCTCTACCGGGAGCGAATTATTTTCTTGGGCAGGGACGTTGACGATGAAATTGCCAATCAAATCATCGCTGTGATGCTCTATCTCGATTCGGAAGATTCAGGTAAGGATATTATTTTGTACATCAATTCCCCAGGCGGAATGGTGTCGGCAGGCATGGCTATTTTTGATACCATGCAGCACATTAAATCGGACGTGGTGACGATTTGTGTGGGCTTGGCTGCTTCGATGGGTTCTTTCCTGTTAGCTGCCGGTGCGAAGGGGAAACGGTTAGCTTTGCCTCACTCGCGAATCATGATTCACCAGCCTTCTGGGGGCACGCGGGGACAAGCAACGGATATTCAGATTGAGGCGAAAGAGATTCTGCGGCTGCGCCACGAACTCAATAATATCTATGCTAAGAATACTGGCAAGCCGATCGAGAAAATCGAGAAGGACATGGATCGCGACTATTTCATGTCCGCTGAGGAAGCCAAGGAATACGGCTTGATTGACAGAGTGATCGAAGATCGTCCCTAAGTTATTTTTGTGCGATGGTAGTGCGGGCAACTCTCCCACTACAAGCTAGTTCGCAGTAAATTATGGCAGAATCTTTACATTTAAGGATTCTGCCATATTTAATGGTATTATAAACGCTCATTCATGCTAAATGGATATTGCAGATTATTACCGACAGTTAGGACTGAGGTCTGGCGCGAGTTTATCGCAAGTTAAGGCCTCTTATCGGCAGTTAGCCAGACAGTATCACCCCGATGTGAATCCGGGAAACGAACAGGCTAAGAATAAGTTTATTGCTATTACTGAGGCTTATAAGTTCCTGGTGAAGGTTGCCCCCCCCGATGTTGCGGATTCGAAAGTTGCCAATTCAACTGTGTCGCCTACTTGGACATCGCCGGATCTGGGGGTGAAAGCTCAACCGCAGGCAGTTAAGGTGACTCGAAAAGAGGCTGCGGTTCAATCTAATGCGGATCTGTCGGCGGTGGAACAAAAGTTAAAGCAAGATGCTTATTTTGAATTGCAGCAGTTGCTGAAATATCAGAGGTTCCCACGGGCGATCGCCTTGATTGAGGGTTTGGCCCAGCGGGTTCCCGAAGATTTGGAGGTGCGTCAGTGGCAGGCGATCGCCTATCAGCGCTGGGGACGGCATTTGATCGGAGAAAAGCAGGTTGATAAGGCGAGAATTTATTTGAAAAAGGCTGTGAAAACTGACCCCCACAATCGCGCTTTGTGGGCGGAAGTTGAGCGGGATTTTCGCAGGTTGGAAGAGATTTATTGAAGCGATGTTGCGTCCCCCTTTTGCAGGGGGTCTGCGTCGTGAATGTTTAATTTTTCTAATTTTTCTAAAATAACTTGGGTATTTTCAGGTCGGTTTTCCGGTAGCGGTTCGATCAATTCGTCGATCGAGTCTAGCAGTAACTGGTCAATATCTACAGCCTGGTTCCTCCAATTAATTTTACCAGTTTTTTCATTAACGGGAAAGTCGATCGGCTCTATGCCTGTTAATAAATGTACAAAAGTACGCCCTAGGGCAAAAAAGTCCGATCGCACGCCTGCTTTACCTACAATTTGTTCCGGTGCGGCGTATCCAGCAGAACCTATGGGTGCGCTATCTATCTCTGCTTCAGTGGCGGCGCCGAAGTCAATTAATCTCAATTTTCCATTGGCTTCAACCATCAGGTTGGATGGCTTAATATCCCGATGCACTACATGATGTTTGTGGATTTCCTGCAAAATATGGGTCATTTGTTGCAGCCAATCAAGAGCCAGGTTTTGAGAAACGTACTGTTTTTTAGTTAAGAATTCTGCCAAGTTTTCTCCGGTAATTTTTTCCATCACCAAACAAGACAATTTTTGGAAGTTATGGGGGAGTTTAATTGGGAAATAACCGTCAGGTTCGACTTGGGGAACTGAGCCATTTCCAGCCAGCCAAATCAAAACTCGCGCTTCTTGCTTGAACAAGCGAACTAAATCGGGATTGTGGGTGTGTTTCAAGACTTTTAAAATTTTGACAGTTCCCCATTCGTTTTCCCCGGTTCCCAAATCTTCGACTTCAAAGATGTCTGTGGGGCGTGCGGGATTGGGCGATCGCACTGGTTTAAGGATACGATAGCGATCGCCAATTAACAAATCCGTGCCACAAGCCTGACAATTTTGAGCAGCAGCAGGATTTTCGCGTTGTTCGCATTGAGGATTGATGCAGTAAATCATACCCTTTTAGATTTTAGATTTTAGATTTTAGATTGGAAATGACTGACGCTGTATCGGTTTAGAGCTTGCTTTTGCATTCTTTTTTGGGAAGTCGTATCACTTTGATTGATAAATTACCATAAAACCCAGTAGTTCTGACCTTACTACTGGGTTTCTATTTACCGCCCATTTGCGCACGCTATCACATTTAAGTCAAGGATTTAAGATTAATAGCATCGCGCTCTACCGATTGAGCTACCCCCCTGCGTTTGGTAGAGGGGGCTGGATATGAGCCAGCAACCTCGATGATGTGATTTTCCTGACATTCGTTTTAGCGATCGGCGGTGAATGCTGAGTTTAGAGTAATAGCTTGCTGTTGAATTTGTACGCAATGCTGCCTCTGCCAATTGGGCTACCCCCCTATTTTGGGTAGAAGGGACAGGAGTCGAACCTGTACTTTCACATTTGTACGGTTTAAGTTGAAGTTTTAGATTGAACTTGTACTCTGTTTATATCTTAAACCATAACTATCAAAAAAGCAAGCAATTAGCGGAAAATAAACTGAAAAATTCGCTCTCCCACTCTCTGTTCCTCAACTTCAGAATTGTTAGCTTCTTCGCGGGCGAACATAACAGCTTGCTGCAAGATTTCCACCCTTTGCAGCAACTCATTGATCCGCCGTGCTGGCAAAGCTCCCGAAAACTTGACAGTCCGCCAATAGCCGATCGTAATATCTTCGTAATAAACATCGACTTGAGCCGGATGGTGTTCGGTAGCTTCAGCTTTAACGTGATTGCGCGGAGTTTTAAAAGTCTTGAGAGTTTGCACCGGTTCGGTGGCCCAACAGTCTGCCGAAGCATCGAAGTTCCAAGTCTCGGAAGCATCTAAGACAGGAAGTTTTTTGATAAATGCTTGCAAATCTGCTAACTGCTTTTCAATGAATAGCAAATAGCTGACGGGAACTTGGCTCAAAAGCACGTTTCCGTCTACAGTTACGTCGGCGCGGGCGCTACAATTTGTCCAATCTTTGGTTGCGGTTACGTCGAAGAGTTTGGTCAAAACTTCAGTCGTTTTGCGGATAATCTCTTCGGCTTTGACTTCAACTTTTTTGGACTCTGGCGGCAGTTGTTCGCCTTCTTCGTCTTTGGGACGGTAAGTGCGGGAGATTCCAGAAAGCACAGCGGGCTTCTGGAGAGCTTTTTGAGCTTCCGCCAGTTCTTGAACCGAGCGACTTTTGATGCCTTTTTCGATCGCAATAATCTGATTTAAGCGTGCCATTGTTCGATTTTATTGACGCTGAACTCATATCAAGCCGGGTTAATACTGATAATCAAATGTTTTGTCCTGTGGCTTTTGGGGCTTTGAGAACCCTTCGTCCTCAGTACAAACCTCACGATCGTTCTTTAACCAGACTTGCTCACCGTGTAGTATTACATACTTCAAAACAAATTACAAGCTTTCTTTTCTAGGCGCGGTTCCAAGAGATCTCCCAGCTACCGTACTCAGCAATTTACCTATCAAAAAATCGGCAAAATCTCTAGCGGCGCTGCCAAAGTGTAGCAAATATAACTCTTTGTCAGCGCTCCAACTACCTCTAGAGATAGATGCGGGAATCCCTCTCAGGGCGCGTTGTCATATCGGGAAATATTTCTTAACATATAGATAACAAAGGGAATCCGAGGAGACACCAAAAATCCTTAAGCCCTTGGGGTGCCCCGGTTAATCAGACTTTTCGCAAACAAGGGCTAAATCAATGAACAAGCCGCAAAACTCCGAAGTTTCAGCATTTTTGCCCATGCTCCAAAAAGGCATTTGGCTGTTTGGGATTCTCTCTTGGATCTTCGGGCTGACAGATAGAACTATTGCACTATTATCTGACGGATATTTGTCGGCGATCGATATTGTCCAGCTATTTACAGCATCCTTTTTCTTCATTAGCTGGCTGTTGTTAAGCCCGTTTTTGGGTCTTAACTCCCAGAGTCAGCCGAAGGAAGAAGCATCTCCCTAGTTTTTAATTGGTAATGTTAGTTTCTCGATCGCTATGAGTTTCTTCTGGGGCAAAGCGGGCCGGCCAAATGCGATCGCAAAAAAACAACGTTCCCGCCGTTACGCACAGCGGAATCGCCAACAGATTCAGCAGCGGAATGCTCACCAAACCCAAACAAACCAGACCAAAACTCCCGCTGGCCGGCAAACTCGCCCAAATTATCTCTAACTTCTCCTGAAAAGGTCGCCTGCGCCTCTCCAAAGGTGCATCTAAAAAGTCCAAACAGACAATAGTCGCGCCCAAAGCTACGCCACCCAAACTGCTAAGAATAGAGCCGACGCCAGGAATAAAATTTAGCAGTAGCAGCGGTATACCGACGCTCAACAAAATTTGTAGTTTTCGCAGTTCAAAGGCGATCGCCCTTTGAATATCCCCAAAACTACTCGCCAAATTCATTGGTTCTTCTGCGGGCAATTGACCGTTCCGCAGCAGTTCCAATTGTTCGGAAAGTTTGCCGTACCAGGGCGAACCTAAAATCACGCCAAACTGCACTAACAAAAATCCAATTATCAGCAAAAGTCCTGACACTAGGAGTACGCGCAGCAGCCAGCCGAAAGCAACTGTTAACACGCCGAGAAAGCTCAGCCAAGCTGGAAAACTCGCAATTAGAGCATTAAATCGGACGGACAAATCGGCAACTAAAACATCTATTCCTGCCAAACTGGGAAATAGCAAGCTTAAATAAAGACCAATACCAATTATAAAATTTAGCACCACGGGAACTAATACATAAGTCCACAGCTTTCGAGTTTGCAAAATCAGCGTGAAAGCTCGCAAAGGATAGGTGAAACCTGCCAGGAGTCCAATTGGTGCGGTAATGGCGGCGTGGGCGGGGTTTGAATTTAGCTGTTTTGACATATTTTCTGCTTTTGAGGACTTGACTCTATTTTCTATTATCCACTTTCCCTTATTATTAATGATGAGGATTTATTGCAGGTAGCCCCAAAAGTGAAGCTTTTTATTTACCATACCCCGGAACTTACGCCAGCCGACAAAATGCCGGCTTGCGCGATCGCAGTTGATGTGCTGCGGGCGACTACGACAATGGCAACGGCCCTGAATAATGGGGCGGAAGCTGTCCAAGTTTTCAGCGACTTAGATAAGCTAATGGCCGAGAGCGAAAAATGGCCCGCAGATAAGCGGATTCGCGCCGGAGAGCGAGGCGGCGGCAAAGTTGACGGATTTGATATGGGGAATTCCCCCTTCGACTGCACGCCAGAAAAGGTGACTGGGAAGCGAATTTTTATCAGCACAACTAACGGTACTCGGGCTCTGCAGCGAGTGCAAGCTGCTGCAACTGTGTTAACGGCGGCTTTGATTAACCGCAAATCTGTGGTGCAGTTTTTGTTAAATAAACAGCCGGAAACTATTTGGATTGTGGGTTCTGGTTGGGAAGGAAGTTATTCGTTGGAAGATACGGTTTGTGCTGGTGCGATCGCCCAAAGTCTGCTAGCAGAAAGCGGTATTCCTGCGAGCGATTTTGCTGGTAATGATGAAGTATTTGGGGCTATTGCTCTTTATCTCCACTGGCAAGATAGGTTGCACGAATTGTTGGAAAGAGCCAGCCACGGTCAGCGCCTCCTCGGTTTAGGGGTTATTGAAGATTTAAAATATTGCGCGCAAACGGATACTTTAGATGTGCTGCCCGTGCAGCGAGAACCGGGAGTTTTGGTTAAGTCGGATTTTAAAATTCCTCAAGCTAATTTCTGGGATCAATCTTCGGAAAAAACGGCGACTTGAAATTTTCTGCAAGGGCAGTATTGGTAAGGTGCGCAGTGCGCACCCTACGGAAATTAGTAGTTAGCGAACAAGATTTTTTTAAAGCAGTAAGGTGCGCAGTGCGCACCCTACGGAAATTAGTAGTTAGCGAACAAGATTTTTTTAAAAGAAAGTAGTATTAAAGATACTGGGCAGGAACACCAAATTGTTTTGTTCCTAGTCTATTGCAGGCAATGGAGAATTGCTTGATTCACCGCCGAACCGCTGCATTAAACACTCGGCAATTCTGGCTGCTGCACCGGGTTCTCCCATGCGCCGCCAGCCATTTTCAGCGATTAGCTGTAACCTGTCGGGGTCGCGGAGCAAAGACTGCACGGCGCCGGCAACTTCGGCGGGATGTTTGACTAAAATTAATGACGGGCCTAACAGGCGACTTTGAGCTTCTGCAAAGGCGGGAGTAAATTGCGGGCCGTTTCCGGGAATGGCGATCGCGGGTTTTCCTAAACCTACAAATTGTTCTGTAGCCGTTCCTGCCATTGCTATTGCTAAATCGGCTTCGTACAAACAATCGTTAAAACTTTGCTGAGTCAAAATCATCGTGGCGTTTCTCTGCACAAATGTCAAGGGCAATAGCAAATTAGGAGATTCTTTCCGAATTTCTCGATCGCTAGAAACAGGAGGTCGCAAAATACTTCCTTCTCGCCGCTGCGTTCTAATTTCGCCGTCTTGTCGCCAGCCGAAAAATTCTAAACTAGGTCGCAAAGCTTCTAAGTTTAACTCAGGAGAAATGGCGCCGAAAAATAACAATTTGCGATCGGCAAACAGCGACAAAATTCCGCCTACAGCTTCTATTATTAGCAGCCAATTAGCATAGGCTTCCGGCGCTCTAGAACCGGGGAGTAAGGTGATGACGAGCGATCGCTCCATTTCCCGAAACTCTGCGTCAGGGCCGTAAAAACCTGCTGGATTTTCCGGTTCGAGTCCGTCCATCATGGGGTTTCCGAGATTGTAAGCGGGAATTCCCAGCTTTTGTAAAGTCTCGGCGGTTAGCGCGTCCCTGGCAAAAACGGCTCGACAGCGCGCTCTACTCATCAACCAGCGCTCCCAAGGCAAATAAACTGATCGCGACCAACCCCACCAACCAAAGGCCCTGGATTTGCGAACCAGAGGCCCGTCCTCGTCGCGCAAATAATACTCGGACTTGGCAGTACCGACAAAGGCATAGGGCGCGCCGCCGAGCCAAGCAAACAGCAGCGGTACAATATCCCCGCAGGCTAAAATAACGCCGTCTTGATTCCCAGACTGTTGTTGCGATCGCACCCAAGCGCGGATGGCTTTAAACTGAGCGATGGTCAACTGAAGCAGGCCGCCTTTGACATCGCGCAAAAATTCCCTCCCGTCCATGTAAATAAAGCCGCCCGAAGGCATCCGCTGCACCGGGCCGATGATGCGGGCGTTTTCTAGTTGAGCGAAAGCTTGCCCTTCGCCCACTAGCGGAAACACGGCTAATTCTGGCGGATGCGGGTGCTGTTGCAGTTCCTGCAAGATGCGAAGGGCGATCGCGTCTTCTCCGTGGCCGTTACTGAGGCAAAGTAATTTCAATCCCAACTCTCTCAAAAACTCTATTGTCAAAAAATAGCCTGCAAACCCTGGGACTTCAGTCTAGGGATGGAAAGCAACTTTCCACTTTAGTTTACCAGAAAATTGTTGTTTGAAATAGTACAAAACACGGTAATAGCGAACCCGATCCGGCGCCGATCAAAATGTCTGCTGTACCCAAAAATATCTGGCATTTAACAGCAGTTTATCGGACTCTGGGAGGGCAACTTCTGAAGCTAGAAAACAAATTGTTTAATGTTGGGAGTTACGACCGCCTGCACTGACAATTCCCCGATCGACAATTGCCAGATATTCGGCTAAATAACGCTGCGGTAACTTGCTGCACATCTAAATTATCTGTATGCAGTCAAGCTCTCAATCATGAGAGTCATACTATTTTCCCTCGATATATTGCTTTAAAGTATTGCGAATTTGTTTGAGCTGAAATCCTTTAGCAAGTTGGCGCAGCTTCGAGACAAACGGCCTTAAATTAGGTTCTAAACTCTCCAGCTTAGCACTCTCCTCAAAAATTTCTTCAATGTCGCCCATAGCTGCGAGTTTCAAAAGTTTTGCTACTGACTCAGAAGCCGCAGGTAACAGAGAAGAATAAGCAGGAAAATCAGAGGCGGGTAGCAAACTGGGAGTTTTGCGCTTTTTGTTTTCCGAGGATTCCCCATAAATCCATTCTAGTCCCAAACGCACGCGCAACTGTTCCAAAAAGTGATTGGCTTCGATCGGTTTGGGAACAAAAGCATCGTACCCTGCGAGGATGCTATCTTGCTGCGCAGCCTCGAAAACGCTCGCTGACATAGCGATTAACACAACATCTTTTACTTCCGGCAACTGCCGCAGTTTTCGTGCAGTTTCTAAGCCATCCATTACAGGCATCCGCAAGTCCATTAAAATCACATCCGCTTGAAATTCAACTGTTTTGCAGAGGCATTCTTGCCCGTTTTTCGCTTCTGCAACCTCAAATCCCAAACGCCGCAGCAGCCTGCACAACAAATCGCGATTCTGTTGATTGTCATCCACGATTAGCACTTTCCGCTTGTTGCCGATAAAACCGACCAGCCAGCGTTTTTCTTGTAAAGGAGACACCTCCAAGTACCGTTTAGCTGCGGGCAATTCTAAATCTACCCAAAAAGTGCTGCCTTTTCCCAAAGTGCTGTGGACGCGAATTTCGGTACCCATTAGTTTCGCTAATTTCTGGCTAATTGAGAGACCGAGACCTGTACCTTCAACAAACGTATTGCCTCCTACTTGATGGAAAGGCAAAAATATTTCTTCTAACTTGCTTCGCTCTATTCCAGTGCCGGTATCTTCGACTTGAAAGCGGATTTTTAAAGCGTGTTGGGCTGCGATCGGATTGTGGGCGAAGCGCATATAATTTTCTTTCAGTTCCGAACTCAAAGTCGAGAACTCATAATTTTCTCCTTGCCCTCGACTCCAGGCTCCTGTGCCGACATAGCCGACTTTGAAAGTCACACCGCCGCTGTTAGTAAATTTAACGGCATTGCTGAGTAAATTTATGAGAATTTGGCGCAGTCTTTTTGGATCGACACGAACGCAGCTAGGGAGGGGAGAGACTTGTTCGTAATGGAATAAAATTTCTTTTTGGGAGGCACGCATCTGAAACAGATCAGCAATGTTTTTCGTGAAATTTATAAAATTTAACTCTTCTGGGTAGAGTTCCATTTTTCTAGCTTCAATTTTGGAAAGATCTAAAACATCGTCGATTAACATCAGCAGGTGTTGACCGCACTGTTGAATATTGCTGAGACTTTCTTGGTGATCTGAGTTTAAGTCTTTGTCGGTTTTGAGGATTTGAGCGTAACCTAAAACGCCGTTTAAAGGTGTGCGTAGTTCGTGGCTCATGTTGGCAAGAAATTCGCTTTTGGCGCGGTTGGCGCTTTCTGCGGCTAATGCAGCTTGTTGGAGGGCAGATTCTGCAAGTTTGCGATCGGCAATTTCCGTTTGGGCTTGTTGAAATAGCGTCGATTGCTGGATCGCGATCGCCAATTGCACGCACAATTGCCGGAGGGATTCTATTTCTGAGGAATCCCAGGGGCGGGGGCCGCTGCAATCCTGGGCGATTAGCAGTCCCCAAAGCTGATTTTCTGCGGTCTGTTCAGTCGGCGAAATAGTTTCTGGTGCTTTTAAAATCGGCACTATTAAGTTAGCTTTTACTTCAAGTCCTTCGAGAAATTTCATGTGACATTGCGTCAGATTTTCCCGGTAAATATCTTCCATAGCTCTAATACCGCCTTGCTGATAAACCTCAACAAATCTCTCTTTAAAACAGCCGTCAATATTGTTAAAATTTAGCAGAGAAATTCTATTGGTTGCCACTGATTCGACAACTACAATACCGCTCCAGTCGGGATTAAAGCGGTAAATAATTGTGCGGTCTGTTTGCAAAAAGTGCCGCACTTCTTCGACAGCAGTGCTGAGGACTTCTTCTAAATTGAGGGAAGAGCGAATGCGATCGAGCATGGCAACTACTAGCCGTTCTCGCCTTAATTGCTGCTGCAGGGCCATCTCCGCTTGTTTCCGTTCGGTGATGTCGGTAATTACTCCCACTAACCCGATTAAATGACCAGTTTCATCTTTAATGCCGTCGGCGCGAAATAAAGTTGTTACCAGTTCGTTGTTTTTAGTGTTGATTTTGAGTTCGCCTTGCCAAGATTTGCCTTTACGGATCGTTTTAAACATTTCTAGCAGCACTTTAGTTTGGGGGTAAATTGCTGTTAATCCGCCTGCTGTGTTTAGTTCTTCTGCTGTGTAGCCGTACTGTTGAACAAAGGCTTGATTGTGGTAGAGCGATCGCCCTGTCAAGTCAGCAATGCCGATCGCATCGCTGGTGCTTTCCACCGCTTGAGTAACTCGCAGCAAATCTAATTCTGCTTGTTTGCGATCGCTAATATCAGTAATAGTGCCGATATAGCCTTTAATTTCCTGCTTGTCTCCGATTTCTGCAATTGCCTGACCGATCACCCAAATTACCCGACCGTCTGGACGCTGAAAGCGGTATTCTGATTTAAAAGGAATTTTCTCAATAATTGCTAGATGCCATTCATTTTTGACCCGCTCGACATCATCGGGATGTATGGCATTCATCCAGCCAATTTCGGCTGCTAATTCTGCGTTTAGTCCCGTAATTTCGCTCCACCGTTTATTCACATAAAGGCAATTTCCCAAGGTGTCGGTATGAAATATGCAAACTGGCGATGCTTCTGCTAAAGTTTGGTAGCGGCGCTGGCTCGATCGCAGGGCGGATTCTACCTGTTTTCTATTAGTTATATCGCGGACTATAGAAATGATTTCGCCACCGACAAGCATTGTCAGCGACAATTCTTGAGGGAACTTAGTACCGTCCCGGCGCTGACCGATCGCTTCTATATTGCAGTACCCTTTTTGCAGAAGCATCGGCATTATTTGTAATTCAAAAAATATATTTTCTGCTTTGCTGTAGAGCATTTTCCATTTCTTTCCATACAGTTCCCTAGGGCTAGCCAAGCCGTACATCTTGAGATAAGCGTCGTTGGAATAAATACATTCTTTATTATTATTAAAAATGGCGATACCGTCATAAGCAGCGGCCATTGCTACTGCTTGTCGCTGGAGTTGGGACTCTGCTTGTTTACGAGAGGTAATATCGTGGCCGACTGAGTAGATTAAACCTTCTTCGCTAAATGGCGATGCCGTCCACAGGAAGTATTTGTAAGAACCGTCTTTGCAGATGTAGCGGTTTTCAAATGAGATACTGGACGTACCAGCGATTAGTTTTGCTCCTTCGGCTGCGGTGGCTTTTCGATCGTCTGGATGAACAAATTCGATCATTGGCTTGGCAAAAAATTCACTAATACTATAGCCTAAAGCTGTTGACCAAGCTGGGTTTAAACGTTTAAAATGACCGTCAAAACCTACAATACAAAGCAAGTCTAAGGAGATGGTAAAAAAACGATCGCGCTCTGTTTGTGCCTGCTTTAATTCAGTGATATCCATCACTAAACCATCCCAGAGAATATCGCCTTCGCTGCCAGATTTGCTCTCATTAGTGAGCCTTTCTGGTCTCGCCGCTCCTTGCAGCCACTTCACTTTTCCAGATGGTAAAGTCTGCCGCCACTGCTGCTGCCAAGGTTCCAGCGTTGTGGCTGAAATTGCGATCGATGTTTTTAAATCTAAGAGATCGTCTGGGTGAATTCCCTTGGAAATCAGTTCCCCATTTTGCTCTATTGCTTCTGCCTCTAATTCGTAGAGTTGGCGGCTGCCTGAAGAGATGTAGGGGAAAGACAATTTTCCCGTTGCTGACATTCGTAATTGATAAATTATTCCCGGCAGGTTAGCTACCAATTTTTGAAAGCGAGCTTCGCTTTGTTCCAGGGCTTTTTGTTGCTGTCTGTATTCGGTAAAATCTCTAATTGTACCCACTATTACTTTACTGCCGTCTGCTATTTGGAAGACGCTTTTTTTGGTAGAAATTATGTGTTCTCTCCCGGCAGAGTCTGTGAATTTTTCTTCGGTTTCCAAGCATACACCCGTTGTCAATACTTCTTCATCTTTTGTCCAAAAAACAGCAGCTTCTGATTGGGGGAAAAAGTCATAATCGGATTTGCCCATCAGTTCTTGTCGCGATTTGCCGACCAACTGACAAAAAGCATCATTTAATATCATCCAGCGGTGTTGCTCGTCTTTGACAAAAATTGGGTCTGGCGTAGCATTTATGGTGTGGTTTAAAAATTCTTCTGACGCTTTCAGTTTGGCTTCGTAGCGGTAGCGATCGCTCACGTCCAACACTACTTCGATTATCCGGTCGATAGACCCGTCCAGGCGACGGATGCAGCGCCGGGAAACTCGCGTGTGAACTATTTCGCCGTTTTTTCTGAGCCACCTTTTGTCTAAGATATAACCGTCGAGCCTACCTGCTAACATCTGAGAAAAATTTTCACAATTAGCCTCCAAATCTTCTGGATGAGTCAACTCTATCCAATTCTTTTGCACGAGTTCGTAGCGCTCATAGCCCAGCAAATTGCACAGGGCATCGTTAACTTCTATCCAGTGGCAATTTAGAGGAATTTCGCTGTCAATAATTGGAGCGATGATGGCAATGCCGATCAGGGAATTTTCCACCACCGAGCGATATTTTTCTTCACTTTTTCGTAAAGCATCTTGACTGTTCTGGCGTTCTATGGCGTAACGGAGCGATCGAATTAACAGTTCGCTGTCGATTTTTCTTTTTACCAAATAATCCTGTACGCCGACCGAAATCAACCGCAGGGCAAGTTCTTCGTCGTTTTGGGCGGTCAGAACTACGATCGGCACATTTACCCCGTACTCTTGTACCCGAGCCACCGTCTCGATTCCCAGACTATCTGGCAGTGAAAGGTCTAATAAAATTATGTCAAAAGTTTCTTGATTCAATCGCTGCTGCGCTTCGCTGAGACGCTCTACTTTCGTCAGCACTATACGCTGCGCGCCGCCAATTTCTGACAGCAAATCTTCAATCAGCTCAGCTTCATGAGGGTTGTCTTCTACTAACAGAACTTTAAAGCAGATAGGAGGCAAAGCTAAGTTAAAAACTGCTTTCATAATATTTATCGATCAAGTAAATATTAAACTAACTTGAATTTTACCTTTTATTTTCATGGCAGTCATTCAATTGCACGTACACATACATCGACCGTCAGATTGGGGAGGGTAAGCAAGCGCTACAAAATTTTGTTTAATTATTAAAATTCTATCACGCACCAACTAGACTGTCAACGGCAAATAATTTTTCTTCTAACTTGCCATTTATCTCACTTAAAAAAAGAATGCAACTCTAGCCCATCTCCACACCCCGATACTCACAGTCATTCCCAATTTTTCAATGCTTTCATCTACACTATTAAATAGTATTAACTTCTAGATTGTACCTTCTAAGTTAGGAGTTAAAATATATAAAACAATTAACTTTCCCACTTTATATCTTATATTTTTTGCCGAAAGTAGCTCTCGATTAAGCGAGAGTAAAGTAAAAAGTTGAACCTTGCTCCTGTTCCGATTCCACCCAGATACATCCGCCGTGAAGTTCCACAATTTTTTGACAAATTGCTAAACCAATACCTGTCCCAGAATATTCTCTTTGAGTATGCAAGCGCTGGAAAATTTGAAAGATACGTTTTTGATGCTGGGGAGCAATCCCAATTCCATTATCGGAGACAGAAATTAACCAGTTTTTCTCCTGTTTGCAAGCGGTAATATGAACCACAGGCGGTGCATCGTGGCGATATTTAATCGCATTGCTGACTAAATTTTGAAATAGCTGTACGAGTTGAGAAATATCCCCCATTACCGTGGGTAATTCGCTGTAGGTGACAACGGCTTTAGTCTCGCGGATCGCACCTTGCAGGTTCGCGAGTGCTTGCTCGACTGCATGATTGCAATCTGTCAGTTGAAAAGGCTTCCGACTCCTGCCAACGCGCGAATATTCGAGTAAATCGTCAATTAAAGTTTGCATTCTGGTGCAGCCCTGAACGATATTGCCGATAAACTTACTACCTTGGCTGTCGAGTTGGTCTTTGTAGCGTTTTTCTAAAAGTTGAGCGTAACTGGCAATGGTTGCTAAAGGCGCTTGCAAGTCATGAGAAGCCACATAAGCAAATTGTTCTAGTTCTGCATTTGAACGCGCCAATTCTTGGTTAGATTTTAATAGAGCAGATTCGGCGCGCTGGCGGTGGGATATCTCTTGTTGAAGTACCAAATTTTGCTCTTGCAGAGCTTTTTCAACAGCGCGGCGGGTGCTGATTTCTTGTTGCAAAATTTGGTTTTTTTCCTGAAGAGTTTTTTCGACTGCTAAGCGACTCGTGATTTCTTCTTGCAGCAGCAGATTTTGTTCTTTTAGCTGCTTTTGTAAATTCCGCAGGCTGAGGTGACTTTCGATGCGGGCGAGCACTTCTTCAAACTGAAATGGCTTGCTGATATAATCAACAGCTCCCACAGCAAATGCGTTTACTTTGTCAAATACTTCATCTTTAGCGCTGATAAAAATTACCGGAATTTCGCGAGTTTTTGCTTCGAGTTTCAAGTGCTGACAGACTTCGTAGCCGTTCATTTCCGGCATCATTATGTCGAGCAAAATCAAATCTGGTGGATTAGAATTGCAGGCTCTCAGAGCCATTTTTCCGTTAATCACGCAGCGGGGGGTGTATCCCCTCTGAGTCAACATCGTAGACAACAGACGCAGGTTTTCTGGTGTATCGTCTACTACTAAAATGTTTCCTAACGGCGTCCCTGGTTGGTGATTGTTCATTAATTATTTCCCAGTTCCTCTTTTCTTCACAAAAAATGTTTACAGCTATTTTATTTAGGAGTTACGGAAAACACCCGGTTTCTAGTAGGAATATTGCGGAAAGAAAACGAGGAATCCGCTCATAAACCGGGTGTTTAGCCGTTTGTGAACAAGCAAATTCCTGTTATTATTGGTTTACCAATCCTCAAATCCCCAGCAGCAGAGTCAAAGCATTATTGTCCCAAGTCAATCCTTTGTCTAAAACGTTAAATCCCGCGACTTTGCACATAGCTTCTAAAGCAGTAGCTGTAGGTAGCCACCACCAGGGCGCAAAGTCGTTGATGTCAAAAACTGCTTGTTCAGTTATCCCTATAAGTGGGTTGTTGTTGAGGTATTGCTGCCAGTATGCTGTTAAAATAGCTCGTTCTGCGTCGTCCAAAGCGGGAATAAACATTACTCCCGAAGCGGGGATTTCATAGCGTCCCAACTCATTTTCTATCACTTCTTGAGTAATAGCTGAAGTGAAAACTAAATGCTCGCGAGTTATCTGACGCAAGGCAACTAAAATCTGCAACGGATGCGGGTGATGGTACAACACTCCTGCACAGTGAACTACATCGTAAGGCTCGCCAATGTCGGCAAGCTGAATCTGAGTGATATCTTGATTGATACAGTGATAATTAGCAATATTTAAACTTGTCATGCGATCGTGAAAATCTTGCCACCAGTGCATGGATGCCGGCATGGCATCAATCATTGTCAGAGAAACTGCACCGTATTTGCTAGCTACAGATACTTTTTCGCTGACAGCGCCCCACAAGCCGCCGACTTCTGCAAAAGTCTTGCCTTTGGCGACTCGGGCAATGTAACGATCGCGAATATCCTTAGCTTCTAACTCTAATAATAGAGTAGATTCCCCTGTTTGACGCTGTTTTTCTAAAATCTCCTCTAATTTTTGGGATATTTCTGGATCTTTTGGTCTAATTTCTAATGCCATCAAGTACAACATTATGGCTTCGTTACGCCGATCGCTCTCAGCAAACATTTGGGCGATTTGGCAGTAAAATTCAGGAGCGTGCTGCGGCTGCATTTGGTGGTGATAGTAGCTAGTTGCTATATCTGAATCTACCGGAGTTCTTTTAATGAGAGCCTTACCTAACTTTATGTAAATTTGCGGTAGAGACGGCTCGATTTGAAGCGCACAAAGGTAGGCGGAAACAGCATCGTTCCATTGGTGACTTTCACTCAACGCATCGCCTAAATTGTAATAAGACCAAGAAATATTGGGGTTAAGTTCAATAGCACGTTGGTAAGCGGTAGCTGCGGCTTTCCACTGTTGAGTTTTTAACAGCACTTCTCCTAAATTGTGGTAAGTCCAAGAAAATTCTGGATTGAGTGCGATCGCCCGCCGATAAGCGAGTGTTGCTGCTTCCAACTTGTGAAGTTTAACTAAAGTCAAAGCTAAGTTATAATGAGACCAAAATAAATCTGCATTTAGGGCGATCGCCCGTTCGTATGCAGCCTCAGCTTCTGACCATCTTTCTAGTTTAAAAAGAGCATCTCCTAACTGGTGAAAAGCTGCGAAAAAATTCGGGTCTACTTCAGTAGCGCGCTGGTAAGCTGCGGCGGATTCAGACCATAGTTCTAATCGATCGCAAGCTGCACCGATGCTGTAGTAAGACCAAGAATAATCCGGGTTGATTTCAACAGCCGTGCGGTAGGTGATCGCAGCTTCTTGCCATTTTTCTAAATTGAGCAGCACGCTGCCTAAGTTGTAGTATGACAAAAAAGAATTGGGATTTAAATCAATACTTTTTCGGTAGGCAGCCTCCGCTTCGCGCCAGAGTTCCTTAGCTTGTAAAATATTGCCTAATTTGTAATGAAAATCCGAAATATCCGGCTGGAGTTTAATAGCTTTGCGATAGTTAACAATAGCTTCGTCCCACTGTTTCAAGTCGCTAGCAGCTTCTGCTATTTTGCAATAAGCTTCGCAACAACTAGGGTTTAAAAAAATGGTGCGGTGGTAACAAACTAGCGCTTTTTCTGGTTTATTTTGGAGCAGCAAAGTATTACCTAAATCGAGATATTCTTCTGCTATTTCTATCGGTTCCACGATCAGTGCTTGATACCAACAGTCTGCAGCTTCCTCAGCTTGACCGACTTGGGTAAATATCCGGCTCAAATTGCGGTAAAATCCTGCCAAGTTTGGTTGCAGCGAGATGGCTTTTTGGTAACAGGCGATCGCCTCTTGCCACTGTTCCAAAGTAGCGCAGAGAGTGCCGAGGTTAGCAAAAGCTTCGGCAAAGTCGGGTTGCAGGGCGATCGCAACTTTATACCAATACCTTGCGTCTTCTAGTTTACCCTGAGCTTGCAGCGCTTTCCCCAAGGTCTTGCAAGTCTCTGCTGAATTGGGTTCAGATGCCAAAACTTGTTGGCAAAGTGCGATCGCCCGATCGAAGTTGCCTGTAGCTAAATAAAGTTCTGCCTGTTGCTGAAAATTAACCTGCGCTGTTTCCGAATTCATTTTTTCTTTTCCTTTTGAGTAATCATTCCATCTAAGATTATATGCTACAATTTGCCCACCTTCAAGTTTCTGTAAGTAGAGCTAGCGAGCTGAGAATAGTGCTGAAGATCCGCGACATTAATATAAACTAGATAATCATAGGTTAACAGCGAGCTAAATAATGTCAACAGTCAATCCAACACCCCTAATCAGCGTAATTATACCTGTATATAATGGCGATCGCTACATCGTGCAAGCGGTAGAAAGCGCCCTAGGTCAAACTTTTACTAATTTGGAGATTATAGTGGTAGACGATGGTTCGACAGATAGCACGCAGCAAGTATTGCAGCCTTATTTTGACAGAATTCGCTACATATATCAGGAAAATCAAGGAGCAGCAATAGCTCGGAATCGTGCTTGCCAGCTAGCCAAAGGCGAGTTTTTAGCTTTTCTAGATGCTGATGACTATTTCCTACCCTCCAAGCTAGAGAAACAGGTAGCTTGCTTTGACGCTGACCCCACATTAGATATGGTGCAAACAGGTTGGCTCATGGTCGATGAAACCGGGCGAGAGATTTCTGCGGTAAAGCCTTGGCAGCAAGCGCCCCAATTAGATTTAGAAAGCTTTATTCTCTATAAATGTGTGCGCCCAAGTGCCATGCTACTGCGGCGTAAGTGGTGGGAATACTTGGGCGGTTTCGAGGCGGGGCTTCCGCCGACGGAAGATTTAGACTTTGCCTTGCGTTTAGGTTTAAAGGGGTGCAAAGCTATTTGGTTAGAAGAAATACTTACCTGTTATCGCCAGCACGATACCAATCTCATGTCAAGCGGTTTTCCGCTAATGAAGAATACAGAAATTCTGATGGAAAAATTCTTTGCTAGACTTGATGTGCCTCAGTCAATCCGCCAGTTAAAAAACCAGGAACGCTATCAATGCTTGGTGTGGATGGCATGGCGGATGTATCGCGGCGGTCATCTAGCAGAGATGGCCCCGTGTTTGGAAAAGTCATTGCAATATACCCCTTTTTCGCCCACGGAAACAGTCTTGAATTGGCTGGAAACTTTTCAGAGCCTTTCTGAAGAATACGGTGACAATTTTGACGGTTATTCCCTGAGTCAGTTAGGGGAATGGCAAGATATAATTTTGATGGTTATGACTAATCCGCCCCAATCCCAACAGAGTTCTATTTCCACACCTTCAAAACCACCTGAAGCGAAGCTATCCCCTAGGGAAACGCACATTTTACTCTACAACGCCGACGATCCGGGCGTGGGAGGATTAGCGCAGTACAACCATGCTATTCTCTGTCAGTTAGCCTTGTTGGGCTATCGAGTCACTTGCGTGCAAACCAAACATTCTAGCCCCTTGGTTGAGCGAGAACGAGAGTTAGGTATAGAACACTTGTGGCTCGATTTTAGCAGCCATAGAGATTTAGCACGGGTATTAAGAAATACTGAGGATGGACAAGAGATTTTTTCTACTAATAAACCCGATCTGATTATTTTTAGCGATGGCTGGCCCTATTCCAATTTTGCAGTTAAACAGGTAGTTATTCAGATGGGAATACCATACATGATGTTAATCGGGTTAGTCATGCCAGATCACGCAAATTTTGCCTACGGGGATGTAGTGCCTTATCGAGAGGGAGTGCTGTATCAGTGCCTGCAAGCTAGAGCCGTGATTGTTTTGGCTTACGAACATTTGAATTTATTGTGCCAACATTTCAATTTGCCAAAAGAGCGAGGACAAGTGATTTACTTGGGGCGCTCTCCTGAATATTTTGCACCTCCTAATCCTTCGGCTCGCCAACGCCTGCGGCAAGAGTTAGAAATTCCTGAAGATGCGATTGTCTGTTTCACATCTGCTCGATTGGCACCCGTTAAAGGGCATCGATATCAGCTCGAAGCAATCAAACAGTTGAAGCAGTCTCCGGTGTGGTCTAAACTTTATTTTGTCTGGGCGGGAAATGGCGAGGGAAGTTATAGGGATCTAGAAAAAGAATTGAGGGAAGCTGTTAGAGAGTTAGGAGTGAGCGATCGCGTGAAGTTGATCGGACACCGCTGGGATATCCTAGATTGGCTGGATGCTAGCGACATATTCATTTTGACATCTCTCGGCGATGCAGCACCTTCTTTTGCAGTCATGGAAGCGATGGCTAAAGGATTGCCCGTAGTTGCTTCGGCAGCGGGCGGGATTCCAGAAGGACTCGGCGATACTGGGAAGTTGTTGCCCGATCCGAATACCGATCCCGAAGGCACAGCGAGGGAATTGGCGGAAACTTTAGAATCTTGGGCGCTGAATCCAGAATTGCGCCACCAAATTGGTCAAGCTTGCAAGCAGCGGGCCGAGAAAATGTTCAAAGAGGAGCGGATGCTCGCAGAGTCTGTTGAGGCGATCGAAAAAGCTTTACTTTCCGATCGCGAAAAAGATCAATTTGTTACTCAAAAACAGGTGCAGGAGTGGATGGCTAAGGTAGAAAGCCGGGTGCGCTACAGCTTTTTAGTGTGGAAGGCGTGGCACGCTTACTGTCAAGAAGATCTCATCGGGATGCAGAAGTGGCTTCAAGAATCTTTGCAGTGTACGCCTTTTTTGAGTACAGAAACGCTGTTAAACTGGATAGAATTTTTTGGTAATTTTTCGTCAGCTAAAGGGCATTATTTAGATACATATTCTCTAACTAAATCAGCAGAATGGCAACAATTGGTCGAGGGCGTCCAGGGTATTGATTCTGTATTTTATGCACGCTAAAATAGCCGAGTAAAATTTAAAATTGGGATGGCTACCAGCAGTAAAATAGCATTTTTATTCTGCCTTCTGCCTTGTGCCGGATCTCCGTTACATCCGTGGAGCGAACCCGTTGCCGAACTTGCTTCTTCCTTCCTTATCACCGATAAAACTCATGTCAATGGCAAATCCGACACCGCGAGTAAGTGTAATTATTCCAGCATATAATGGCGATCGCTACATCGCGCAAGCGGTAGAAAGCGTCATCAGCCAAACCTATAAAAACTGGGAAATTATCGTCGTAGACGACGGCTCAACCGACGACACTCGCCAAGCATTGCAGCCTTATGTTGAAAAAATTCGCTATGTTTATCAGGAAAACCAAGGAGTAGCTGCCGCCCGCAACCGAGGAATTCAGGAATCCCGAGGTGAATTAATTGCTTTTTTAGATCAAGATGACTTTTTCTTGTCCCATAAGTTAGCTGGACAAGTTGCGTTATTTGACGCTCAGCCCTCACTAGGAATTGTCAATAGCGGCTGGCGTTTAGTGAACGAGCAAGGAGAGACAATTTCTGATATCAAATGTTGGGAAGATTGCCCAACATTAAACTTAAAAACATGGATAGTACAGATGCCCGTACTTCCTAGCGCCATGATGTTTTCGCGAAAGTGGTTAAAAAATGTAGGGGGATTTAACTCAGAGTTTGATTCCGTAGATGATGCCGATTTAGTATTGCGTTTAGTATTGTTAGGCTGCGAATCTGCTTGGCTACCCCAGGTGACCGTATGTTATCGCCAGCATGACAAAAATGTGTCAATTAAAAAATCGCTCGCACAAGCAAATCTGTTTATTAAATTAAAACAAAACTTATTCAATAAACCCGATTTGCCACAGCACATCCGAGACTTAGAAAATCCTGCTTTGTACGAAGCACTGACATGGATGGCATGGCACTTGTACTATACCGGCTATCCGGCGTCAGCGGTTGAGTATTACCAAAAATCTTTCGCTTATACTCCTTACTCTGCTAAAAAAACCGTAGGAGATTGGATAAATCGTCTGGGTTGTTGCTGTAAAGCTTACGGATTTCCCCGCAATATGCAATCTTTAAGAAACTTACCCGAATGGAAAAAATTAATGTCTAGCATTCTCCCTCAAAAAACAGTGCGAGTCAGCGTAATTATCCCGGCCTATAACTGCGAGTCCTACATTGCTAAAGCCGTCGAAAGTGCGATAGATCAAACTTACCAAGACTTGGAAATTATTGTGGTAGACGACGGGTCTACCGACAACACTCGCCAAGTTTTAGAGCCTTACCTCGATTTAATTCAGTATGTTTATCAAGAAAATCAAGGAGCTGCGATAGCTCGCAATAGCGCTTGCAAGTTAGCCAAAGGGGAATTCTTAGCTTTTTTAGATGCTGACGACTTCTTCCTACCAGAAAAACTCGCAAAACAAGTAGCTTGCTTTGACGCTGACCCCACATTAGCTCTGGTGCAGACAGGTTGGCTGATAGTTGACAAAAAGGACGAAGGCATCTATGGAGTAAAGCCTTGGGAAGAAGCACCCCAATTAGATTTACAAAGCTTAGTGTTGTACAAATCAGTGCGTTCCAGCGCTCTGATGCTGCGCCGTGAGTGGTGGGAACGCTTGGGAGGTTTTGATCCTCGCTTTTCGCTAACTGAAGATTTAGATTTTGTCTTACGTTTAGCTTTAAAAGGCTGCAATCTAGTTTGGTTAAAAGAGATATTAACCTGCTATCGCCACCACGACAGTAATCTCATGTCCAGCGGCTCCAAAGTAATGAAAAATATGGAAATTGTGATGGAGCAATTTTTCGCGCGGCTAGACTTACCTCAGTACATCCGCGACTTGAAACGCGAGGAACGTTACAGGTGTTTAGTATGGCTAGCGTGGCGGATGTACCGTGAGGGATATTTGGCAGAGATGGTCGAGTGTTTGGAGAAATCTCTTTATTACACTCCTTTTACAGGTACGGAAACAGTATTTAAATGGTTAGAAACTTTTAGGACTGTTTCGCAAGAATACGGTATAGACTTTGATACTTATGCCTTAACAAATTTAAAAGAATGGCAAGATATCATAGTGGTTGCTGCTAACAGTACTCCTCAATTTCAACAACCTACACATATTTCGATTAGCCAACCGCGAAAAGCCCGCCTACTACTGTACGCAGAAGACCACGGAGTGGGAGGTTTAGCTCAGTTCAACCACTCGCTGATGTGTAAATTAGTAGCCGAAGGATACCAAGTTATTAGCGTTCAAACTAAAGCTTCTCACCCTTTAATTGCCGAACAAAAACAGTTAGGTATAGAACATATTTGGCTGGATTTTGACACGATAAAAGAGTTTTTGCAAGTTGCTTACAATTTAGGCCATGCTGAAAAAATTTACGCGCAGGCTCAACCGGATTTAATTATATTTAGCGACGGCTCGCCGATGGCAAATTTTGCGGCCAAACAAGTTGCTCTTAAGCAGAATATACCGTACATAGTTACTCTCGGTTATATGGGTCGCAATTATGAAACTTTCGATCGGGGCGATCAAATTCCTTATTTTGAGGCTGTCTCCTATCAGTACGATTTAGCCAAAGCAGTAGTAGCAGTGTGCCAGGAAAATTTAAATTTATTCAAAAGAATTTTTAAAGTGCCTCTAAAACGAGGCAAAGTTATTTATTATGGGAGACCGAACAGTTATTTTGAACCGCCGAATCTTTCAACTCGCCAACGCCTGCGTCAAGAACAAGGAATCCCCGAAAATGCTGTCGTTTGTTTTACGGCGGCGAGATTGAGTCCCATTAAAGGATATCAGTATCAATTGCAGGCGATCGCCCAATTGAAAAATTGTCCAATTTGGCCCCAAATTTACTTTGTTTGGGCCGGGCCTGGGTCTACTGTTCATGACAATCTGGAACCTGAATTAAGAGCAACTGTGAGCAAATTGGGAGTAGAAGAACAGGTTAAATTCTTAGGACAGCGCTGGGATATTGCCGATTGGCTCGACGCCAGCGACATCTTTATTTTATCTTCCCAAGCAGAAGGAATGCCGCTAGCCATTATGGAAGCAATGGCGAAAGGATTGCCCGTAATTGCCACAGCCGTCAGCGGGATTCCTGAAGAATTGGGAGATACGGGAAAGTTGCTCCCCGATCCTACAATCGACCCAGAAGGAACAGTAAAGGAGTTAGTAGAAACGGTGGAAATATGGGCAGAAAATCCCGAATCGCGCAGACTTGCAGGACAAGCGTGCAAAGCGCGAGCCCAAGAATTATTCAAAGAAGAACGGATGCTTCGGGAATATGGAGAAATAATTGAACAGGCCTTGGTAAGTGACGGTGAGAGCGACAGTTTCTCTATTAGTCCGAAACTCAAAAAGCAGCTACAGCAAGTGGATAGCCTGCTGAAATACTATTATTTAGTGTTGAAAGCTGGGGATGCTTACTATAACGGAGATATGTCCGAGATGGTGAATAATTTGCAATCTGCTTGGGCTTGCACACCTTATTTGACCACAGAAACTATCTTTGATTGGGTGAAAAATTTTGGTATTTTCGCTGCGGAAAAAGGAGTTAATTTCGATGCCAACGAGCTGATCCACTCCCGGTCGTGGCAACAAGTGATAGAATCAATAGAGGGTGTTGAAGTGTTTTCATATGTTCGTTAAAACTGAGCTCTTGCAGCATTCTAAGGAACGGGAAAGATGCCCATTCCACGAAACATCAACCACAGAAAAATATGCAATTTACATTCAAATTCCCACGTATTAATAAACTGCTGCCAATTGGTTTAGCTATTGTCACTGTTCTGTTAATAGCCTATTTGGGACAGCCAAGAGCGATCGCCCAACTGCGATCGAACGTTACAGTAGATTTTGGACAGCCAGCCACCCGTACAATTTCCATGAGTGGCATCCTGCACGGAATCGACACCGCAAAACCGCCGGATAGCTTGATCAAACCCTTGCAGCCCAAACTTTGGCGGGCGGGGAGACTCGATATTTACGATCGAGTAATCGCCAGTGGAGCCGAGTTTCAGTTACTCGTTAGCGACTTGTGGGGCTACGGTACCAACCCCAATGGCTGGCCCTATCAAAACTACCCCGCGTGGGAAGCATTCATCCGACAGTTAGCCCAGCAAAATAAAGGCAAGAAAATTATTTGGGATGTATGGAATGAACCCGATTTAAAAAATCCGTTTTGGAATGGAAGCAGAGAACAATTCTTTGAAACCTACAAAAGAGCTTACAAAATTTTGCGAGAAGAATTGGGACCGTCAGCAATAATTGGCGGGCCGAGCATTACAAACTACAACAAAGGATATATAACCGCTTTTTTGAATTACTGCAAAGCGAACAAACTGGAAGTAAATTTCCTCGCTTGGCACGAACTCAACGATACCATGATCTTATTTGTTGACGACCATGTAATTGATGCTAAACGTAATTTTCAGCAAAGTCCATCTTACAAGGAACTGAAATTGCAAAAAATTTACGTCAACGAAATTGTCGGGAACTTAGCGCAGTACCAGCCGGGGGAAATCTTAGGTTATTTGTATAACTTAGAGTATGCAAAAGCTGACGGTGCTTGCAGAGCTTGTTGGGATACTCAAGGGCCAAATAAAGTTAGCAATTGCTTCAACAATACGCTGAGTGGGATGGTGACGCCTAATACTTTTGAGCCAAGAGCCGCTTGGTGGACTTACAAAGCTTATGCTGACGGAGTTAATTCGCGGGTGCGGAGTTGGTCAAATAACAATCGCCTTGTCGCTTTAGCCAGCAAGTCAAATCCTGAAGGTAAAGCACAGATACTTTTAGGTTATTTTGACCCCAATTTTTCCTCAGCAACAACGGTAACATTAACCCTCGGCAATTTGGAGCAGCTAGGTATTCAAAGAGGTCAGAAAATTACTCTAAAATTAGAAAAAATTCCCAACAATCAAGAAGGAGCCGTGCCACAGCTTGTCACAGTTAAAGAAGAAAGTTTGTCGGTGGGTAGTGGCAGCTTGGCTTATGTTATCCCTAATTTCAACGTCCACGAAGGTTACTTATTGACGGTTAGCAAGTGAGCTAGCTATCCTATTAAATTGTGAACAAATTGTAGGGACACGGCAGTGGCTTGTCCTTACAAATATATAGCCGTATCCTTACAAATATATAGCCGCGTCCTTACAAATATATAGATTTTAGCTGGGATTTTTTAAAGATTTTTGCACCGATTCCAACCACTCTCGGAGTGTTTGATTTTCGGATTGTGGGTCGTAGTAACACCCTAATTCATCGAGGATGAATGCTTCTAAATCGGCTGGGGCGATCGGCATTTCTAGCAGTTGGCTAAGCTCTTGTGATGCAGCTTCAACACTTTCGGGCGGTTCGCTGCTGCGGTAGTTGTTCACTACATCGCTGGGAGTGTCAGCTTCTAATGGCCAGTCTTGGTGAAAGTAGGAACTGAAAAATTGGGTTAAATGAGGAAATTGATTGATCATTGGGGATAGGCTGTGAGAATAAAGTATCCGGGAGGTAATTGGGCGCTGCGCTGGAGGACTATTCTCAGGCGAGATGTTGAAGTTGCTTTGGATGCGCGGCGACGCAGAGTAATGCCAATGATTCTGTTGGCATTGTAGTCGATCGTATAACGATTGCCTCGACTTTTGACCCAGGAGTCGATCGCACTTTGATTTCTGTTCATTGCTTCTGCAATAGCCGCTTCAGCGACGGAACGATCAGTAAAGGAAGATGCGGCAGAAATTCTCGTTTCGCTGGCGAGTCGCTGTGCTAGTTGTGCTTCTGTTTTGCCAACGTGTCTCTCTAAAGTGTGTCCTCCTGCTGATTCGTGAAAGTCTAATCCGCCGCCCGGTATGTTGGGTACAAAAGCTACGGTCGTTTGTGGTATGGTTGAGCCTTCCGGTGCAACAACTGTCGCGTAAACACCAGGTATAGCCGATGGGAATAATATAATTATTGAGGCGATCGCACAGAGGATACCTAAAAACTTTTTTAGGCGATCGAGTCTATTTTTCATTGCTGTTGAATCTCTTTCTTATATTTAGTATAGGTATTTGCTGTTCTTTTGTCTATTTTTTAATCGACTCTTAGTAAGTTACAAATTGCGCTGTATTCAAATATACTATCCGCAGTACCCCCCCTACTGTTAGTTAGAAATTGCGCGCAGCATTCAAATACACGGCGCGGTCGCGCGAACCCTAGAATTATTTATAAGAGTTCGTGATTTCTGCGGTTTACAAAGCTTCACTCACTATGAGAAAATGTTAATAATTCTTTGAAAAAATCACTGATGATTGATGATAAATTAATTTATCATCTTTAAAAATGTGACAAAATGCAAGTAGTTATCCTAGCTGGCGGTCTCGGTACTCGTCTCAGAGAAGAAACAGAATTTCGTCCCAAACCCTTAGTTGAGGTGGGGGGGCATCCAATTATTTGGCACATCATGAAGATCTATGCACACTACGGTTTCCAAAACTTTATTGTGTGCTTGGGCTATCGGGGCAACATGATTAAAGAATATTTCCTTAATTATGAAGCCATGAACAATGACTTTACTATCTGTCTGGGACGCAAAAATTGCATTACTTATCACGAGGAACATCGCGAGCAAGATTTTAATGTTACCCTAGCTGAGACTGGCGCGGCAAGCATGACAGGAGGGCGAGTAAAACGGATCGAAAAATATATCGATCGCGATAATTTCATGGTGACATACGGCGATGGGGTAGCTGATGTCGATATTGACGCCTTGATGGATTTTCACAAGTCTCACGGGAAGCTGGCAACAGTCACTACATTTCGTCCGATTTCTCGCTTTGGAATTTTGGATGTAGACAGCGATAGCCGCGTAGTACAGTTTTCGGAAAAACCTCAAGTTGACGGCTGGATCAGTATTGGATATATGATATTCAACCGCCGGGTGTTTGAGTATTTGGGGGGAGATGATTGTATTTTAGAACAAGAGCCGATGCAGCGTTTGGCCGCAGACGGACAATTGATGGCTTACCGTCATGAGGGCTTCTTCTTTGCGATGGATACTTTTCGAGAATACAAGTATTTAAACGAACTTTGGGATGAAGGCAAGGCTCCTTGGAAAGTGTGGAAATGAGTTAGTTGTTGCATTCTCAACAAGCCTTTTTTTAATGGGCAAGATGCCCGTTCCATAAGAAAGTTACTCTTTGTGGAACAAGCATCTTGCCTCTTCTTGAGAAGGCTGCACCATGTTAGAAAATAAGTAGCGACACGGCACTGCCGTCTGCCGTCCCTACCTCTGCTATAAAATAATTATAAAAAATGAATTTTCAAGATATTCTTAGCAGCACAGAAACTTACCTCCAAAAATGTGTAGTACCTCACGCAGAAAGTATCGACAGTGACTCGGAAGCCCTGAAAACAGCAGTTGCTGGATTGGAAGATCGATCGCTCTTAGCGTTGCGAGTTCCCCAAAAATGGGGCGGCGCTGAAATTGCACCGGAGATTTTTTACCAATATCAGGAATTGACGGCTCGATATTCCGGCGCTTTGTCTTTCCTGCAAACTCAGCACCACAGCGCAACTGCAATGCTTGCTAACAGCGACCAGGAAATGCTAAAAAGCAGATACTTGCCCGCGATCGCCCAAAAAGAGTTACGCTTGGGTATTGGGTTTTCGCATTTAAGGCGATCGGGCAATCGGGCCGTCACCGCAACTCCCACAAAAGCGGGCTATTTACTGTCAGGAAAAGTTCCTTGGGTAACAGGTTTTGCATTGTTTCAGAAGTTTATTGTAGCTGCGGTACTTCCTGACAATCGCGCAGTTTTCGGTTTAGTGCCTTTTGCCAATATTGAAGGCGAATCGGGTAAAATAGCGTTCAGCGAAATCATGCAGTTAATTGCCATGAACTCGACTAATACTGTGACAGCCACTCTCGATAATTGGTTGCTGCATGAATCGGAAATAATTTCAGTTAAACCTGTCGGCTGGATTTCGGAAAACGACAGCAAAAATATACTGAATTTTGTTCCGGGTACTTTTGGCTGTATTCGAGCGGGATTGGATGTAATTGCTGCAGCGGCGGCTGCTAAGAATTCACCTTTGATAACGACAGCTTACCAAAAACTAGAGCAAAAGCTCGATCGGCTAAAACACAATTTCCCACAATCTCAACATAGCTCGAAAGCTGAACAATTAGCGCTGCGAGCTCAAGCCATTGATTTAGCGGTGCGTTGCGGGCACGCGGCGGTTGCAGTTTCTAGCGGTGCTGCTAACGGTGTCCTACACCCCGCCGGGAGAGTTTATCGAGAAGCTTTGGTGTATACTGTTTCCGGGCAAACAAAGGATGTGATGGAAGCAACGCTCGATCGACTAATCGAATTTTAGATTTTATATTTAAAATTTTATATTGACTTTGCAAAAGGTCAAAAACTCAATTTTGTTTAATAAATAATAGATCTATTTAACCTGATGACAAACAACTTTAAGTCAAATAACTTAAAAACGATCGCATATAGCACAATTGTAGACTTAACCCATGCAATTCACCCAAATATTCCCATCTGGCCCGGAGATCCAGCGATAGAATTTGAAACTGTCTCTCAAATAGAACAACACGGCTATTTCCTGCGAAAATTCTCACTCGGAGAACACAGCGGCACTCACATCAACGCACCCAACAGCTTTGATGCAGGAGGGGCGAGTATTGATAATTATCCCCCGCAGTCGCTAGTTTCCCCCGCAATTACGATCGACATCCGAGAGCAAAGTCTTGCCAATCCCGACTACACTTTAACAATTGATGATATATTGACTTGGGAACGGCAGCACAAACTTATAGAACCCGGAAATCTAGTTTTATTGTATACTGGCTGGCAAGAAAAATGGGAGAATCCGGGAGCATTTTTTAACCGAGACGATCGCGGAATTTGCCACTTTCCCGGATTTGGTAAAGCAGCCACTCAATTTTTGCTAGAAGAACGCTCGATAGTCGGAATTGGCACCGACACCCACGGAGTCGATACCGGGCAAGATGAAAGTTTTGCGGTTAATAAATTGGTATTGGAAAAGCAGCGAATAGTGCTGGAAAATCTGGCAAATCTCGACTTGTTACCTGCGGCTAACATCACTTTAGTTATCGGAATATTGCGCCTTTTGGGAGGTTCCGGTTCGCCCGTATCGGTGTTAGCTTTTGTGGCTTAGTGCGGTCAAAGTTACATCTTGTACCATTCTCAAGAACAGGCTTTCCGGCCTGTTCCACAAAGAGTGAATTTTATTGTGGAACAGGCTTTCCGGCCTGTTCCACAATAGGTAATTGAGAATGGTGCAATATCTCAGGTAAAATTAGATTGAGAGAAGTCGAGTAAAAACAATAAGATTAATGACAGAACTGCCCAAGGATCTCAACGAGGCGATCGCCCAATCCCGCATTGCCACCGCCGCTGCCCTCTCGGACGGCAAAAATCTACTTCAAGTCGAATTAGTATTTCCAGAAATCGCCCTGCAAGCACAGTCTATCACCTTACAATTCCTCCCAGAATTTGAGGAAATCTACCCCGGAGTAAAAGTCTTTTTTCCCGACACCGGTGCGGCAGCCCTCGCGCGCCGTGACTGGGGAGAAACACCCTTTAAAGTCACTGATTTGGGTAGCAGTCGCACCCCTGTTGAAGATAAAATAGCACCGGAAGATCAACTTTTCCTTTTGATCAATCCAGCAGCCGTAGAAGTTGCCCAAGTAGAAAAAATTTACATAGCTGCGGCCGGTCGCCCAGTAATTCTACTCAACCCGCGCCTGGAAGATGTTGCCACTATAGGTATAGGCTATGCGGGCCGCCAATTGCGCGATCGATTCCTCAGCAAAATTGAATCCTGCTACTATATCAGACCCCTAGACACTGCTGCTTTATTCCGCTGCTACCCTCAACCGTGGCAAGTGTGGCTGGAAACAAACGACGAATACGAACTAATTTCTGAAACCGCCCAAAAACCAGTCGGAGACGATTTAGAGCGGATTTTAGCCGCTTCTGTCCCAAGCGCCGATCCTGACTCCACCACACCTGCAAAACCTCTAAAAAAGAAAGGTTTTTTGGCAGAACTCCAGACATTCCTCAAAGCTTTGACTCAGTGACAATCGTTAAGGCTCGATCGTATTTTAGGGTGTGTTAGCTAGGATTATTTTCGACTTAATCCGTCGGCTAATCGCTGATGCACCCTAAAGCGTGAAATAATTCAAAGCTTTGCCTCAGTAACAGCAGTTGCAGAACCACAATGAACAGCTTGCCTGTGTTTCTATCAGTAGCTACGCAAACAGGTAGTCGCGAGCTTTACAGAATCTTTATACAAAGCAGTATAATGGGTGACACCCCTCCACCGTAAAAGAGGAGAGGCAAATAGCAGCAAAATCAGATGCTATAAGCTAGAGATGGGGCTTTTGAGTCAGGGAAGCGGATAAACACAATGGAGCACCGGCGCATTGTTATCGGGGACGTACACGGGCATTACGACGGGTTAATGACCCTGCTAGAGGCACTTGCCCCCAGCTCGAACGATCGCGTCTATTTTTTGGGAGACTTAATCGATCGCGGCCCCAAAAGTGCTCAGGTATTAGATTTTGTACAGCAAAGCCCCTACCAAACTCTGTTGGGCAACCACGAACAACTGATGCTGGAGGCTTTGTCGGGGACGCCGATGGATATGCGATCGTGGCAATCTTGGCTCTACAGTGGCGGCGATGCGACAGTAGCGAGCTACAGAGATACAGGGATGATGCCGTACAAACACTTAGAGTGGCTGCGATCGCTCCCCACGCACCTGGACTTAGGGGACATCTGGCTGGTTCACGCCGGCGTTGACCCCCATCTGTCGCTCGATGAACAGTCGATCGAACAACTTTGTTGGATTCGCAGGGAATTTCACACCATGTCGAAACCCTATTTTCCCAATAAATTAATTATCACCGGTCACACGATCACCTTTACCTTTCATGGGGTCAGACCGGGCGAATTAGTCAGGGGCGAAGGGTGGTTGGACATTGACACGGGTGCTTATCATCCCAAAAGCGGCTGGCTGACAGGATTTGACCTCAGCTACCGCAGAGTTTATCAAGTAAATGTATTTAACAATCAAGTCCGAATTTTGCCGTTTGACGAAGTTGTCAGGCAATTGAAGCCGCAGCCGATTGCACCCCCCAAACCTGCGATCGATTCTGTTGTTCAACAGCAGTGTTAAATCAAGTTTTCCTTGTAGGGTATGTCAGCTTAAGTCCGATCTCTTAAATCGAAATTAAATTGCTGCTGACATACCTTAGTAACTGGATTTATTTTTTAAGGAACCGCGAAGACGCGAAGATCGCGAAGTAAGAAAAGAGAAGGGAAGAGAAGAGAAAATACTTCTTGCAAAAGTCCTTTTAAGCAAAGTTTCGGACGGGCTCTCCGGCCCGTCCCAGCTATTTCTGCCAGAGGTCTAAAACAAGAGAGTGCCTGACTGATTTACGTTTGCTACGAACCTAGAAGTCTGCGGATTTCTAGCCTGTAATCCTCATTATTCAAACCTTCACCGCTAGCAAGATCCGGATCTATAGCCTGTGAAATAGCAGCAATACGATCGCCAGTTGCCGGGTGAGTGCTCAAAATGCTAGGAGGAGAAGGCTTGTTGAGCAACTTTTTCATAAAATCAACCATCCCAGATTGAGCGTAGCCTGCTCGCCCCATAGTTTGCAATCCCAACTGATCGGCTTCATACTCAGCTTGGCGACTGTGGGGGCGCCGCAAAGCCAATTCCACCCCAATCTGAACCGCCTGAGATCGATCGAGCCCAGTCGCCGAAGCTACACCTGAAGCTATAGCCATTTGACGCATTTGTTTAAGGGCGTGGCGAGCATTAATGTGAGCGATTTCGTGGGCGATCACACTGGCCAATTCTGCCTCATTGTCCGCCGCTGCCATCAAGCCTTTATTCACATAAACAAAACCGCCCATAGTTGCAAAAGCATTAATCGTGTCGTCGTCAATCACTTGAAAAGTATAAGGAATATTCGGGCGAGTGCTTTCTTGAGCGAGTCGTTGACCGATGCGGTTGATATATTCTGTAGTGTCCCTATCGCGGTCAATCTTAAACTCGCTGTTGGTTAACTGCTGATTAATTTGTTTGCCAATAGCCACCTCTTGGCGATCGGACATATTCGATAATTGAATAACTTGAATGCCTCGAAAAATCAGTTCAGGCAAAGAAAATGCTTGAGTCGGTTCCGGGGAAACCACCCAGATACCTGCAGCCACAATCAGGGACAGAAACAGATAAATCCCCCGGCCGCAAGTACGCCGGCAAGTCAACCAAAAACTTTTTAACATGAGTGATACGTGCCAGAAGTTAGATAAAATTGTAGGAAAAACTCGAAAAGTCACTAAATAGGCAGACGTAATTTGAGGCTGCTTAGTTGCTATTCTAGCTTTTTGTCAATTTTGAACGGCGCCACCAGCTTTTGGGGGCTCCAGCCAAGGCTAACCAACCGCCGTTAACTGGCTTCTGGGTTAAGTGCCCAAGTCATGCGGATTTTGGGCGATCGTTGTGGTAATATCTTTTAGCTTCAGGACTTACGCATCAATAAAGTATGTCATTGCCAGCGGTAGCTCAGCAATAGCAGCATCTGTTTTTCATCGATGTCTGTGTAAGTCCTGAGCTTGTAAACATACTCCTGTCGCTATCAGTATAATAGGCGATTTATGAAAATTTTGGATTCTCAAGGCCGGCTGTTCGGCAAACTCAGCATCCTAGACGTAGGTGCCGCTCTAATCGTACTGCTAGTTGCAGTCGGAATCTTCTTCTTTCCCGGCACTTCTGGGGGTTCCGTCGCCCAAGTCGGCACCAGTGTCAAACCTGTAGAAATTGATGCAATTGCGATCGGTCTCAAAGGAACAAACGTTCAAGATTTGTTCAAAGCAGGTGATAAAATCAATGTGGTGATCCGCAATCAACCCTCCGGTCAGATTACCATCAAATCGGCCAAAACTCTCACCCGAACCCTAGCAGTTCCTCAGCCCAACGGCACTCTGAAAGCTCTCCCCGATCCCAGAGAAGAAGAAGCCTTCAGCAAAAATATGATGTTTACCTTAGAGGGCAAAGGTCAACTTACTGAAAATGGCCCGGTTTTAGGTAATACGAAAGTCAAAATTGGCACTACGCTAGAGCTTGAAGGCAACAAGTACATTTTCAACGCCAGCGTTATCGACGTGCGAGTCAAAGAATAATTAGTAGTCAGTTGTCAGTTGACAGTTGACAGTTGTCAGTGGTTATTGGTGTCTAATTCAGACTAAAATTCATGATAAATCTCGCTTCTAGCAGAGTCTAGATCCCCCTAGCCCCCCTATGCCTTACTCACATCTTTCTTAACAAAATCAGGCTTGACATTCGGGGGGGAACGGGTAGAAACTAATTGCCAGGTAGCAGCGATATCATGCAAGCGTTGTAAGCCTCGCCAGAGAGTCTTAACTCCCGGTTCACCATCTCCTGTTCTACCCAAAAATCCACCAAGTTTCGCAATCCAACTCAGGCAATCACTGAAAGTTGGGGGTGATTGAGTCGGGATAGGAGTCGAATGAATCGTACAGTAAAGTGCTTGCCATTCATGGGTTTCCAGAATAGTGTCAACCCCAGTATCAGGATGATGACGAGATTCGTAAATCATCCACAATAAGCGCCATGCCACAATTGTGTAAGTAGGCAGAGCCCGCTCGATACGCTCAGCAGTTTTCAGTTGTAACGGTTCCAAACCGCATCCACTGTTGAGGACATATTGAGAGATACAAAGGTTGTCAGGCTTAATTTGACACCAATGTAGCCGATCGCCTTTTACTGCAATACATCACCAACAGCGCAAACAACCCGATCCCAGCCAAATACTTCAACGGATCGGGAATTGCCGGATTTGGCGAGAAAAAACCCTCGATCGTACCAGCAATTACCAGCATCGGCACAATCCCAAATACCAATTGTGCAGCTTGAGTACCGTAAAACTTCATGGCATCAGCACGGCGATATTTGCCAGGAAAAAAGATGGCGCGGGCGATGATTAAACCAGCGCCGCCAGCTAAAAAAATCGCAGGCAATTCCAGGGAACCGTGAGGAAATACAAAGGCCCAAAAAGGGTAAGCTAAATTGTGCTGAGCTACTAAACTGGCGATCGCGCCGATGCTCACTCCATTAAATGCCATAATATAAACAGTGTAAAGACCGAAAACAATCCCTCCCCCAACAGCCGCAAAACATACGGATAGATTGTTAGTCATAATACCGCTAGAAGCTAAAGGTTCGATTCCCACAATTGAACCCATCCACAATTTCCCGTCATCGCGTACCGTTTTAATCAAATGTCCAGGAACTACTAGGGACAAAAACGCCGGATCTTGCCAAGCAAACCACCAAGCAATCAACGCCATTACTAAAAAAATACCCGTCGCAGTCGCCGTATAACCAAACGTCTGCTGTACCGTAGCCGGAAAACCCCAGCGGCAAAACTCCACTATAGCTTCCCAATCTTGGCGGCGCGAACCTTGGTAAATTTGGGTGTAGCCACGAGAAGTTAACCTTTGCAAATCTTGTAACAAAATATTACCGACTTCATTTGTCCTCGCCCTAGCCAAATCCGCCGAAACAGAACGGTACAAACTCGCTAATTCCGTGATTTCAGACGCAGCTAGGGACTTTAGCCCCTTTTTTTCTACTTGCTGTAAAAGAGTGTCCAACCGTTTCCAGTTGGGTTCCCGCCGCGCGATCCAACGTTTAATATTCATAAAGTTTTCACTAAGTTCTATTAGATATAGCTTAAGATAGTTGTAAATTTTCCGCCTCAAACCACTACACCCATCCAGTCATGCCTAAAAAAAATCTTAGTTCTTCTGGACAAACAGGCCCCTTGAGCGTCGGTAACGTTGTTAGTGCTAGTTTGCGGATTTACCGCGACCATTTTAAGTCATATTTTGGTTTGGCTTTCACAGCTTATCTGTGGTTGTTAGTTCCGATTTATGGTTGGGCTAAATATTCTGCGATCGCAGCGCTCATTTCTCGTCTGGCTTTCGCTGAAGTTAGGGAAAATCCTGAGACTGTCAGTGATGCTAACAGTGAGGTGAATCCTCGGATGTGGCGTTTTTTGTGGGCGGGTGTATTGACATCTCTGATTTACATTGGGGTTTACTTGGGATGTGCGATCGCGCTGTTAGTTGTGGGAGTGGGGGCTGCTACTATCTTTGGGCAAAATGGCACAATTATTGGAGGTTTGCTGGTAGCCGTTGGGGTCATTGCTTTCTTAATTATATATATCCGAATTCTCTCTCGCTTGCTGATTGTTGAGGTGCCGCTAGCGATCGAGAACAATCAGAGTGCTAGTTCAGCAATCAGTCGCAGTTGGGAGTTAACTAAGGGGTCGGTCGGACGCATTCAGTGGATAGTTGTCGTGGCCTTTTTGGTCTCTCTCCCGGTTTACATTGTATCAAATGTACTTACCGCAATCGTTCAAGTTGTTTTACTTAGAGTTTTCGGGCCAGAATCCAGTCTATACTTCTTAGTTTATTGGATTTTGATTGTGGGACTGAGCTTTGGCTTTGGCGCGTTGGTAACTCCTTTTTGGCAAGGTATTAAAGCTATTATCTACTACGACCTCCGCAGTCGCAAAGAAGGTTTGGGTTTGCAAATGCGCGATAAAAAAGGCAATTCAAACAAGCCAAATACCAAAAAATGAATGCCCCGATACCAGATTTATTTAATAAATTTGGTATCTCAATAAATTCAATTTTTCTGAATAAAAAAACCAAACTTGACTGAGGTTATTATATATTGAAAAATAACCCCACCTAATTAAACGTAAGCTCTGCCTTCTGCCTTCTGCCTTCTTCCTTCTTCCTTCTATCCTTTACATCCCGTACATTGCTCGTTGCCGAACCTTCTTCCTTATTCCTTCGATTTATGCCACTTTTTAATCGCTTCACTCTGCACACTCCAGAAAGTGTTGAACTCGAATTTACCTTAGCGGGAATTGGCAACCGAGCATACGCATTGCTGATCGACTATATCATTTTGGGTTTGATCATAGTAGTGTTTCTATTAGGTGTACTGATATTTAATTCACTGTTGCTTGAGACGATCGCAAAGTTGCTAGGAAGTACCAATCGCTTAGAGCTCTGGTTAATAGCAGTTCAGGCATTAATTGGTTTTTTCATTTATGTAGGTTACTTTGTATTTTTTGAAACGGTGTGGTCGGGTCAAACACCAGGCAAGCGTCGTGTCAAAATCCGAGTAATTAGGGATGACGGTCGTCCAGTCAGGCTTCAGCAATCAACACTGCGGGCTTTGTTGCGGCCTTTTGACGACTTATTTTTTATAGGCGTATTTTTTATAGTGTTCAGCCAGCGGGAAAAACGTTTGGGAGATTTGGTAGCAGGCACCCTGGTAATTCAAGAAGAACAACCTCTGACAACTCCTGCATTGAAAGTATCAACATCAGCTCAATCCCTGGCGAAAAAATTGCTGATCGATACCGATATCTCCCGCTTGCTGCCAGAAGATTTTGCTGTAGTTCGAGAGTATTTGCAGCGGCGCGAAGCTATGATACCTAATGCCAGAAATGAATTAAGCAAACAACTGGCTACTCAGGTTAAAGAAATTATTGGTTTGGGAAAACTGCCGACAAAAGTTGATGCTAATCTCTTTTTAGAGGCTGTATATCATGCCTATCAGCAGCAAGTTGACAATTAATATCCAGTCCGGTTAATTACTTATCAATCCACGGGCAGGGGGAATTAGTCATTAATCTGACTAAAGCAGAAATTATCCACTTACCCTCCTCTGATTTGTCAGGGGCAACTCTACAATAAACTCACTTCCTTCGCCAACCTGACTGACGCAGCTCAGCTTGCCGCCGTGAGCTTGAACAATTACCTGATAGCACACTGAAAGTCCTAAACCAGTGCCTTTTCCCACAGGTTTAGTAGTAAAAAATGGGTCAAAAATCTTGTCTTGAATTTCTGCAGGAATGCCAGTTCCCGTGTCGCGGACAGAGATTGTTACCCAGTCCGGCTCGCTTTGCCAACTGCGAATGGTTAATTCCCCCGGTTGGCTCGTTGACTGGAGCGCATCTAAAGCATTGTCAATCAAATTATAAAATACTTGGTTAATTTGACTGGCATGACATTGAACAGGCGGCAAATTGCCGTATTGCTTTTCTATTTTGATATGGGTTTTTAGCTTATTTTGCAGCATCAAGAAACTGCTTTCTAAACCTTCATTCAAATCTACTGGTTTTAATTCAGCGTGGTCTAAACGAGAAAAATTTCGCAGCGTCATCACGATCGAGCGAATCCTCCCGCTGCCTTCTCGCATTGAATTGAGCAGTTTACCAAAATCTTCTCGAATGTAATCGAGTTCTAGTTCTTCATTGATTCTGACAATTGCTTCCGCTGCTTCCGGGCAGGCATTTCCGACCCGTTCTAGAGCTTGGTTCAAGGCTTTAAAATATTCTTGAGCATGAAACAAGTTAGCGTGGATGAAATTGTTGGCGTTGTTAATTTCATGAGCAATTCCCGCTACCATTTGCCCCAAACCTGACATTTTTTCGCTTTGAATCAATTGCTGCTGTGCCGATCGCAATTCTTCTAACGCAGCCTGCAATTGCTGGGTTTGAGCTTGAGATTTTACCGCAGCATCTTGGACTTGGCTGTAAAGTTCTGCTTGCTGAATGGCGATCGCCATTTGGTTGGCTATCTGGGATAGCAACTCCATTTCTTGTCGCTGCCAATTGCGGGTATCCCCGCACTCGTGAGCAATCAGCAAACCCCACAGCCTACCGGGAAATTGAGGATTATAGCTTCCGGCTGTGTCGGGGGTATTTTCTTCAGTTCTTGATGTAACAATCGGCACAATCAGATTAGCTTTTACCTGCAAACGGTCTAAGAAATCGACATGGCAAGGCTCTAAACCAGCATTAAAAATATCATTAATGGCTTTGACTCGCCCTTGCTGGTAAAGATCGGCGTAATCTCCCCGGAAACACTTATCAGCCCCCATATCTCCTAAAATTGAAGGCCAAGGAATGACCATATCTTCAACAACAACTTTTCCTTGCCAGTTGTCTTGAAACTGATAGATGATTACGCGATCGCACTGCAACATTTGGCGGACTTCCCTCACCGCTGTTTCCAGGATAGTTCCCAGATCCAGGGTACTGCGAATTTGGTTGCCGATCAGCCGTAGCAGCGATTCTCGTTCGGCTTGGCGCCTGGTTTTGCTATAGAGTTTGGCTTGATTGATCGCGATCGCCAATTGCGATCCTACCCCTTCTAAAAGCTGCCTTTCCCAATCAGTCCATTCCCGTTCGCGATCGCACTGATGCAAGCCAATTATGCCATTCACTTCACCTTGATAGCGAGTAGCTACTGCCAGCATTGACTTAATCTCCAAAGCTTCGGCAATTTTTCGGGTTTGTGGGTTCAATCCCGGAAAATCGAGAAACTTCGTCACTGCTAGGGACTCTTGCTGAGACACGACGGCAGCCAAATGCGGGTTGTCACTCATCGGTACTTTCATTCCCAGTTGAATCGGATAGTCCCCCGCGTTGTACTCTCCGCGCGTGACTAAAGTTTTTTCTGTATTTGATTCTTTGACTAAAATGCTCACGCGACTGCACTGTAATGCTTGCCCCAGCAATCTGCAGGCCGATGTCAAAATTTCTTCTATGTCAAGTGTACTGCGAATTTCGTTATTAATTTGGTTCAGCAAGTTTGATAACTGAACTTGCTGCTGCATCTGCACGATTAGGGCTTTTTGTTGGTCTACTTCCTGCAGCGAAAGACTTTCTTCCTGCCTCCAGTTTTCCGATTCAGGCAACCGCGAAGTTACTCTCGGCCAGGGGTTTTCGTGTTCTTGTATTTTCAAAGACATATTTACTCAGCAGTTGTACAGTATTTTGATTGAGTCTGGTTTTATAAACCTATGCTTACCCCGCCAACAGCCCCATCGCAGCTACCAGGACTTTTGGAGTATCTTAATACATTATAAAGGATGCAGCCTGAGCAAAGCAATTATTTGCTTTACAAATATTTATATTTAGCAAGTATGCCCTCTGTCGCCCACAATACTAATTGGCGCGTGGCATGGAACTTGGTCAGATGTCAAATAGAGTTAACCGCCCGGTTAAGCGAACAAAATTCATCTAAAATCTATCTTTAGTTCAATGTTTGCGCGCGATCGATCAACATGGAAAACTCAATAACCGACAATTTTCGTTCGCCAGCAACCAGCGACAACATTAGTTCTGGATGCAAAGGTAAAGACCAAATTAAAATAGCTTTAGCGATCGGCAATTCCCGGCTGCACTGGGGATTATTTGTGGGCAAAACCCTGGAGAAAACATGGGATACAGACCATATCAATGCTGATGCTGTTTCCCACCTCTGGGAGGGGGAAAAAGCAGAATATTTGGTGCAAATAGTAATGAGGTCGATCGAGGAAATATATTCTCAAAATCTCCTTTCTCTTCCTGCGACTACCGCTTTTTCTAATCCTCACACACTTTCTTTAGTGCCGCTGCCTCTAATTTTGGCCTCAGTAGTTACCCAGCAAACAGCAATTTGGCAGAGTTATCCTGAGGTCCGAATTATTACTTTAGACCAGTTGCCGATCGGGGGACTCTATCCTACCCTGGGAATTGACAGAGCTTTGGCTGTACTGGGCGCTGGTAACCAATTGGGTTGGCCAGTTTTACTTATAGATGCTGGTACAGCTTTAACATTTACTGGGGCTGATGTCAATAGGTATTTAGTTGGGGGCGCAATCTTACCAGGTTTGGGTTTGCAGTTATTGTCGCTAGGTAAAAAAACTGCTGCATTACCTTTAATCACTTTACCACAAAATCTGCCGCACCGCTGGGCGAAAGACACTGCTGGGGCAATTCAAAGCGGAGTTGTGTATACGACGGTAGCAGGAGTCAGGGATTTTATTGAAGATTGGCGGTGTTTGTTTCCTGATAGCAAAATTGCGGTCACGGGGGGCGATCGCACTCTGCTTTTAAAATACCTCACAGCAGCCTTTCCTGATACAGCCGCAGGCTTAATTGACGCACCAGAGGCTATTTTTTGGGGAATGAGTCATGAGTTATGAGTCATAACTTATGAGTCATTGTTAAGGGGGAGGGATAATGGGGAATTCTTCTTCCCTCTTCCCTATTCCCTCTTCCCTGTTTCTTCCTTACCAATTCCCAATTCACTTAGCAAATTCCCGAATATATTTAGCAACAACCTCCGGGACTTCCTGCGGCAAATTGCTTTCCGCTGGACTGACAACTTGCTGTTCGGCATTAGGAGCCATAGCAGCATAGGATTGACACAGAGACGAAGCTGCGGGCGTATCTTCAGAACCGTGCAACAGCAAAACAGGCGCTTTCAGCAAAGGCAAATTCTCATCAACTAACTCCGCTGCAATTTCAGCCCGCCGCCGCCGGAACAGCAACTGCACCGCAACAGGGGACTGCATCAACTGCTGTCTGAACTTTAGCAGTCCGTCAATCTTGTTTTGACTACCCAGCAACTTACCAATAGGATAGATCGATCGCAGCAACCAAAAAGCGAAGGGTGGTTGACCCATTAGCCAGCTAGCCGTCTGCCACCGCCCCCGCCTGTTGCCAACCTTGACGCCTTCTGGGGCCAACAAAACCAAACCCTGAACTCGATCGGGATATTTGATAGCGTAGCTGGTGGCCACCCAGCCGCCCAGAGAATGAGCGATTAAATAAACCTGTCGCACCTTCAAAGTATCGAGGTATTGGGCGAGACATTCCACTTCCAGGTCGATCGAATAATGAAGATTCGGGCGTTCCGAGTCGCCAAACCCCAGCAAATCCGGTGCGAAGCAGTGGTAGTAGGGACTCAAATGTTCGATCGTCCTCAGCCACTGACTGCTGTCGTGCCAAGAACCGTGCAAAAATACTAAATTCGGGCCTTGACCGACTTCGTGCCAAAAGATTTGCCCTACAGAGAGTTTGACCCGAGAATTGCGTAGCGGTGAGTACATCCGGTTAAATATTTAGTAATAAAAAGATGATTAATTTAATGTTCAGAGATTGTGAATATAAAGTAGGAAAACATTTAAAATTAATTCCCCAGTCATCACAGACAATTTTTGACGGCGAGGTAATTTCCGACTTTTCTGAAATTTCGATGCCCCGCCGATTTACGCCAAAGTTGTCAGGCCTTGAAAATAGTCCTGTAAGTGTTGGTCGTTATCGTGGCTGAGTGCGCCCTCCGGCAGGGATGCGGGGAAAAAAGCCTCAACCTCGCTGACTTCAAGCGTATCCTGAACTTGCATCTTTCCCTCTACCTCTGCTGCCACCACGATACAAATCGAGTGCAGGCGAGGATCTCGATCTGCAGCCGAATAAACACCCACCAAGCGACGGATTTTGACTAAATCGAGTCCTGTTTCCTCCGCTAATTCCCGGCGCACTGTCGTCGGAATATCCTCTCCCCAATCCACCATACCTCCCGGCAGTGCCCAGCGACCGTTGTCGCGGCGGCGAATTAACACAATTCGCCCGTCAGGCAATACGGGAATCACCGCAGTACCAGTGACGGGATGTCGAAAAATCAGTCCCAGGACAGTTTGTACAATTTGCCACAATCGACGCATAAACTCAAAAGCTTGTTTAGGAGATAATAACTTCAGGCCTCCTAGCTTGCAGCTCCGGAGTCTTAATTTTTAATTTTTGATTCACGCCAGAGTTCTGGCAAGTCTGCTAGGAGCTCCGCTGCGTGAGTTTCTGGTTTGATTTTCCGATAAACCTTTTCAATCCTACCATCTGGGTCGATCGCGAAGGTCGATCGAGTAATTCCCATAAATTCTTTTCCCATAAACTTTTTGAGTCCGTAACAGCCGTAGGCGGTAGCAACTTCGGCGTTTAAGTCGCACAGCAGGGGAAAAGGCAGTTGATATTTAGCTGCAAACTTGGCGTGGGCCCCGGCCCCGTCTGTACTGACACCGACGACTGAAATATTGCGCGACTGGTAGTCTAAGTAAATATCGCGAAAGCCGCAAGCTTCTTTAGTACAGCCAGGGGTATTGTCCCTAGGGTAAAAATAAAGTACAACTCGCCGCCCTCGAAAATCTGCAAGGCTGACGACATTGCCTTGCGCGTCGGGCAGGCTGAAGACAGGAGCTATGTCACCGGGATTAATAGTCATTTGTCGTAATTTGTCAAGAGTTTATAGAAATCTTCTGGCAGAGCGAAAACATTGCGTCCCATCAGACCCAGATTCCCAGCGACTTGAATCCCGATGTTCTTTTTTCAGGGTCTTGTACCGGGTGTGCTATGATCGTCATCGGTCTAAAATTGAGTATAACTAGCCAACGTAAAAACTTAACTGGATTAGTTGAGTACGTAGTCACACCTAACGGTGTTGCGGTTTAGGAAAGCTAAATTTGAAGAAAACCTAACTACATAAAGAGAACTGATCGAGTACGGTATGGCATACCGGAATTTACGCTTGGGGAGAAGACACCTATATTTTGGCGGGAGAAATCCTGTTACAAGCAAGTGACTTCGCTGAACCAAGAATCTCAGTCACCAAGAGTGCACAGAGTGTCAAACTTAAGAATCCCCGTGCGTGAAAGCCCGGGGACTGTCAATGTTTATTAGTGAGGTCAGAATGGCTAAGCGCCGCAATCTCAAGAAAGAAAAGGCACAACGAAATCAAGCATACGCTCGCAAGTTTCGCAAGCGGAGAAATCAAGATATGTTCTCCAACAAGAGAAGACGATTTGACGGCGGCAACGGCGGTGGCATGGGCGCCATGAGCGGCGGCAGAGACAAAGACATGGCTGCTGCTGAAGATTAATTGAGCCAGGCTATCTGCCGAACTTAGAACCAGAGTGGAAAACACGATCGTTCTTTCGTAGAGATAGCCAGCCGGAATTTGTCCAATAATTCAACGATGTTTAGGCGAGTCGATCGCGCGCAGCGATAAGTGATTTTCTCACTTGTTCAAACCCGGTACCCCCGTAACTATTGCGAGCCGCCACCACTTGCTGAGGTGCGATCGCGCTGTAAATGTCTGTCTCAAAGGCTGGGTGCAAGTCTTTCCACTCCTCAAGTGTCAAATCTTTGAGGAGTTTGCCCCCCGAAAGGCAAGTTTTGACGACTTTGCCGACAAGGTTGTAAGCTTCCCGGAAGGGAACGCCTTTGGCGGCCAAGTAGTCGGCTACGTCTGTAGCGTTAGAAAAGTCTTCCGTAACAGCAGCAGCGAGGCGTGAGCCATTAAACTCGATTCCTTCGCGCAACAAAATGGTCATTGCTTCCAAGCAACCCTGTACCGTTCTTACGGTATCAAACAAAGCCTCTTTATCTTCTTGTAAATCTTTGTTGTAGGCCAAAGGAAGTCCCTTCACTACTACCAACAAGGCTTGCAAGTTACCGAACACCCGCCCCGCTTTGCCCCGCACCAACTCCGGCACGTCGGGATTTTTTTTCTGGGGCATGATGCTAGAACCCGTAGCGCAGCTATCTTTGAGCGTAATAAATCCAAATTCGTGAGAAGACCACAAAATCATTTCTTCTGACAAGCGGCTCAGGTGTACCATAATCAAGCTGGCTGCAGCGAGAAATTCGATCGCAAAATCTCGATCGCTCACTCCATCTAAGCTATTAGCATAAACCTTGTCAAACTGCAATAGTTCTGCCGTATAATGTCGGTCAATTGGGAAAGTCGTCCCTGCCAGCGCGCCACAACCCAAAGGCGAAACATTCACCCGCTTGCAGATATCGCCGAGACGTTCCCAATCGCGATCGGTCATTTCAAAATAAGCTAACAGGTAATGAGCCAAACTGATGGGCTGAGCGCGCTGTAAGTGCGTATAACCAGGGATTAAAGTTTCCACGTTACGATCGGCAAGATCGAGCAAAACCCCTTGAAATTCCCGCAATTGCTCGCGAATTTCGGCGATGCGATCGCGCAAATACAAGCGAGTATCAGTGCCGGCTTGATCGTTGCGCGATCGGGCCGTGTGCAGCTTTTTGCCCGCATCCCCCACGATCTCCGTCAGCCGCTTCTCTACAGCGAAGTGAACGTCTTCTGCATCAACTCCCGGAACAAAAAGTCCTTGGCGGTATTCGCGGCGGATCTGTTCCAAACCATTGACTAACTGTTCGCCTTCTGCTGCGGAAATAATCCCCGTTTTGGCCAGCATTTTAGCGTGAGCGACAGAACCCGTCAAGTCATACTCAATCAATTCAATATCGAAGCCAATACTAGCATTGAATCGGGCGATCGCCGGGTGCAGCGCCGATTCAAATCTTTGACTCCAAGTTTTTTGTTGTGTTGTCATTGCTCAAGCTAAAACTAGATTGTATCTCTCTTGCAGAAGTCTATAAAACCGGTTTGTAGCAAAGACTTTAGTCTTTCCTCCGGTTTGTAGTCAGCACTTTAGTCCTCCATTCCCCATTCGGCAAGAAAAAACTCAAGTCCTGACTACCAACTTTTTATACATCTTTTAACCAAAAAAAACTGAAGTCTGGACTACAAAATTGTGAAACTTTTGCTGCCTCAGAAAACAGTGAAGTTGGGCCTACGAACCTTTTAAATCTGTTACCGATACCTTCTTAGACAAGAACTCTAACGAAAAATCCCTTTCAAGAACCAGCCAACAAAAATACCTATAAAAAAAGCTCCTATTTGACCAGTCGAAACAAAATTCTGCCAAGCTTTCTGGAAATTCGTAAAAATTTCGTAACTTTGACCCAAAACCACCGTCGAACTCAAATGAGATTTCAAAACTACCACGTGAGCGACCTCGTTCCAATTAATCGAACTGGTTAATCCAGCAATAATTTCCGGCATTAAATTAACTATCATGGTGATTTTCTCCTGCTAAAGGTGTTACCCTCAGTACAACCAGTGTCATGTCATCTTCGTTACGATTGCCGATGCCGATAAACTGGTGTACCCGATCGAACAAATAATCCAAAATTTCTTCAGACTGCTGATAATTTTGACAGGCCCACTGAAAAGCCGAGGTCAAGTTATCCTCATCAAACCGATCGCCCCTTTGATTAGCAGCATCGGTAAATCCGTCTGTGTAATAAATAATAGTATCTCCTGGCTGCAATTGCACTTGAGCTTCTTGGTAATGCGAATCAGCATCCAGGCCAATTAACATACCCTCCAAAGTATCGAGCTGAAGAATCGTATTAGTTGCAGCTTGCCACAGCAAAGGCGGGTGGTGAGCAGCATTGCTGTAAGACAAAACGCGAGTTTTCGGGTCATACTCCGAATAAAACAGAGTCACAAAACGGTGGGAATTTTCCAAATCCGCGTGCATAACCCGGTTTAAATGTTGCAAAATTCTCGACGGCGAGTGGCGGTTCAAAACCTCCGCCCGCAGCATACCCCGTGTCATCGTCATCAACAGGCCAGCCGGTACTCCCTTGCCCATCACATCGCCAATCACAATGCTCCAGCGGCCCTTGTCGATTTTGGACTTGAGATTTTTAATCAGGGATGGGGGGTTTTCCCCCTCATTCTCCTTGCCGATCGGGTCATAGTCAGCGGGAATAAAATCATAATAATCTCCGCCGACTCTGCTAGCAGTTTGGCAGCGGGCGGCCACGTCAACACCGGGAATTTTCGGACAACTGCGGGGCTGCAGCCGCAATTGAATTTCCGCCCCGATTTCTAACTCTCTATCTAAGCGGTCTTTTTCCGCCAACTTAACAGTAAGTTCGTCTTTGCAAATAGCCACAGCAGTTTGATCCGCCACCAACCGAACTAATTTCTGTCTGCTGGGAGTCCAGAGATATTGTGGGTCACTGCTAAAAACATAAAGCCGCCCCCGTTCCAAATTGTTGACTAAAATTGGCGCCCCAAACAAATGAACATCCGGGCCCAAATAACGACCGACTTGCAGGTCTAGACTAGAAGTTTGCCCAGAGGTTTCCGAAAACGATGCAGCAGTAGCGCCCGCACCTGCTGTAGCTTGCCTGGTGGCTATTTCCAGCGCTTTTCGCATATCTTGGCACTGCCGTCCTTCCTGACAATGCAACTGCTGGAACCTGACTTGACCGTTGGGTTTGAACAGCACTAAAGCTCCCCCATCGGCGTCGGTAACGCGAGTCGCAACCAAAGGCACCAACTCCAAAAATTGGTTGAGATTGTTAAAACTTCGCAGGGCAAATCCCAGCGAACCCAACATATCTTGAACGTTGTGCTGATATCGGTGCAAACGCGCCACCAGTTCTTTGAGGGCAAATACTGGCGTCGCGTCGGTGGAATTGCGACCCGAAGGGCGGTCCGCAGGTTGAGGTGAGGAGCGAGGCAAAGGCACAGCAGTCATTTTAAATTTGTGATTTTCGATCTTAGACGGAGGAGGAATGATTGAGGACTTACGGGCCACTTGAACAGAAACCCGTTTTTTTTTCGAGCAAGTAGTTTGGTTTGAGCGAGTAAGTTGGGCACTAGGGCATTGGTATCAACTTAAGTCTAAAGTTCTTAAGAAATATCGTTTATAGCTGAGTCTAGATACCCCCTCAATCCACGCTGCTTGCTCTACTTGGGGCGGCCCAAGACCGCAGTGGCTCCCCTTAAGAAGAAGGGGGACTTTGACCATTTCCTGTCCCACCCGACTATCAAGGGGGCGCCAGGGGGATCTGGAAGAATGTGCAATCAGACAGCCGACTGATACTAAATTTGAGCTGAATTTGATACGCTTGCTTTTGCTCGCGGTTTGAGCCCAACCAAGTAATAACAGAACGAAGGTATTGTTTCTAGATATTTATTTTTCACTTGATCGCTCGTGGCGATCGGCGCAAGTCCTGCGATGCTAGTTTGAGGTTAATAATTTGAGATTTTGAAGATCTGTGTCCGCCTCCCAAAGATGGGGGCGGCTGGCAAATGCCTCATCAATCTAAAATCTAAAATCTAAAATCGAGTAGGGCTTCCACAAATTCGTAACTAGAAAACGGACGCAAGTCTTCGATGCTTTCCCCGACTCCAATAAAGCGGATTGGCAGACCGAGCTGCTGCACTACTGCTAGGGCAACACCACCTTTAGCAGAACCGTCGAGTTTTGTCAATACTACTCCGCTTAATTTGGCCGATTCTGCGAACACTTCTGCCTGTCGCAAACCATTTTGACCCAGTGTGGCATCCAAGACCAGTAGAGATTCTACGGTAGCGCCTGGGGCTTTCTTATCTACAATGCGACGGATTTTACTTAATTCGTCCATCAGATTTTTTTTGTTTTGCAGGCGGCCTGCGGTGTCTACGATCAGCAGTTCTGTGCCTCGGGCGCTGGCAGCCGCGATCGCATCAAACACGACAGCAGCCGGATCGGTATTTTTCCCTGGGTTGGCAATAATTTCAACGCCGCTGCGGGAACCCCAAACTTTCACCTGTTCGACGGCGGCGGCGCGGAAAGTGTCGGCGGCAGCAATCAGGGTTTTGTAGCCGGATTTTTGGGCAATATGGGCAAGTTTGCCGATCGTCGTAGTTTTGCCCGCACCGTTGACTCCTACAATCAACCAGATGTTAAAAGTGTCTTTTTCTGGGGCAAATGTCAGGCTGTAGGCGGGATTACCGGCGGCGGTTTCGGCACAGGGAGCGTCCAGAATGTCGCGCAGGATGGTTTTCAGGTAGGCTAGAGCCTGTTCTGGCGGCAGCACTTCTTGTTTGAGTCTTTCTTGGAGGCGATTGATAATGATGTCGGTGGCTGCGACTCCGACATCGGCTTGTAGCAGCAAAGTCTCAATTTCCGCTACCGCGTCTTGATTGAGCGGGCCTTGACCGACGATCGCCTTTAGTCGATTAATTAAGCTGCGGCGCGTTCTTTCTAAGCCTTTCCGCAGTTTTTGCAGCCAAGTGATTTCTTCGACGGATACTTGGTCTGGGCGGCGGCCTTGACTGGCTAAAATTTCTGAAGACCACAGGAAGCCTTCGTCAAAGGCGAAACCGGGAATTTCTTCGATAATTGCCGCTCTCTCGGCGGCGGCTGCAATTACTTCTGGTTCTTCAAGGGCTGTTTCTTTGAGGCGTTCGATGCGCTCCATCCGATCGGCCTGAGCTCTGGCCCAAAACGGCAGGGCTTCGGCTGCTTCGCCATCGGATGCGAGTGATTGGGTTTCTACAACCTCTGTTGCAGGTTCGGCAATTTCTATATTTTCTGCTGTAACTTCTAATTGTTGAGCAATAGGTGCAATGTCGATCGCCCCGGCTGTGGGTTGCAGAGTTTCTGCAATTTCTCCTGGCACTGCTGCATCGAGTTCCGAAACCTCGGTTGCTTCAACTGTTGCTGGTGCTGCAACTTCTGGAACTTCTGCAACAGTTGGTGCTGTGGGTGCTGGTTCAAGTTCGATCGGCTCGGTTGCTTCAATAGTCGCCGGTTCTGCAACTTCTGCAACTGCTGCGCTTTCTGCTGCGGCTGCTGGAACATCGGGCGCTGCTGTCTCAGAAACTTCTGTTTCGGGTTTTTGCTGTTTTTGAATATTTTTGTAAGCAGCTTTTGCCCAATTGAGATAATCTTCGGCTACAGCAGGAGAGCCTTGCTCTGTTGCATCTGTTTGAGGCTCAACCGATGGGGATTTTGCCGACTCATCTTGTGGCTGTTCGGGGGTTGCCTCTGTTTCTGAAGATTTGCTTTCGCTGTACTGGCGACGAAACCAATTAAATACCATAGGAAATTGGGAATATAGTTATTAGTCCTTAGTTTAGAGCGGATTGCGAATTGCGGATTGTGGATTGCTAATGACTCTGGGTAAGGTTCGCGCCCCGGCGTGCACCCTCCGGGTAAGGTACTCACCAAGCACCCGGAGGACTGAGGACTAAGGACTAGGGACTAACAACTTCTGCATTGATTTTATCGACTACTCGGCGGAGGACTCCGTTGATGAAGCGATGTCCTTCGTCGCCGCTGTAGCGTTTTGCGAGTTGGACGGCTTCGTTGACGCTGACTTGTTCGGGTAAGCCGAGATATAGCATTTCGGCGATCGCGATTCTCATGATATCTCGATCGATCCGGGGCAACCGTTCTATTTGCCAGTCTACAAGGGCTTCCGAGAGCAATTCATCAATTTGAACACGGTTGGCGCTGACTTTCGTCAGGATTTGCAAAGCATAGGTGCGGACATCTTGCTGGTTGGCTAGCTGGATCAGTTCTGGAAACTCCATTGCTGAACCGAGACGGTTGATTGCGGTTTGGGTGAGTTCGACTGCTTCCCGCACCATTGTTCTAGCACTTTGTATATCGGCGGCGCGGATTTCGCTGGCAAGCAGTTTGTCGCTACTCCGCTGCACTTCGGATGCTGCTGCTTCTAGGGATTCTTGAACTTCTGCTGTCAGGGTACGGATGGCGGCGAGGAGAACATCTTGCAGTTTCTTGGCTTCTAAGAGTTCTGGATTCGTTGGCAGTTGGCTGATCCCGAGGAGTGCGAGTTCGCGTGCTGTTTCGCGGGCTTTTTTCATAGTTTTTAGATAGGAATTGAGAATTTAGGAAGTTTTTCGATCGCGCGCGGACTTGAACTTTAGCAGAAAACTCGACTAAAAGCGGTACAAGACCAGCCATCTGACTCGCCAGCGGCGGGTAGTTTACAGATACTTCGCTGTCAAACCCAAGATTTATGCTCGAAACCGGGTTTCTGAGTATAGACTTTCTCAGTTTGGGTTGGTTTTGTCGAAATATTATCTGCTATGGGGAAAGTTTACACGGCCTTACCAGAAAGAATTGGTTTAAAGCCCCAAGCATGAGCGGGAGAAATTAAAAGAAGACTATTCATTACTCCAATCCTCGGACTTCCAGGTAGAGGTAGCTATAAAGCGGTCAACTGTCAACTGTCAACTGTCAACTGAAGGACCACTAAAGATGTCTTGGTTCACTCTTCTTCGACTGGAACAGCCTGGTATCTTGATTCGGATACCAAGGGTTCGAGTGTTTTGCCCTTGATTTTTTCGGGGGTTACGGGAACTGAGTTGCTGGGGTTGACGATGCCGCCAGAGATGATGACTTTAAAGGCATCTTCGATCGACATTGACAAATTGACTAAATCTGCCTCCGGCACTATAGCGTACCATCCGGTAGTGGGGTTCGGAGTGGTGGGGATGAAAATGCCGATCGGGGTTTCACCGGAAAGGTGAGGTGGGATGTCGTTACTCTCGATCGTACCGGTCACAAATGCTAAAGTCCAGATTCCCCGCCGGGGATATTCCACTAACACCACGCGGCGAAATTTGTCGTTTGAGTTGAGGAGGGTTCCCAGCAGTTGTTTGAGGGTTTTGTAAACCGAACCCGCTAGGGGAATTGCCTGCAACACCCGTTCGCCAAAGTCTAGCAGCCACTTGCCGAAAATGTTGCGGGCCATTAAACCGATGACTAAGATGCTCAGCAGGGGTACAGCCAGCCCTACTAAAAGATTTAGCAGATTCACCAAAATTGGGTGGAGTCCGTCAAAAGGGTTGATCTGCTTGGGAATTTTGGTGAGAAAATTGATGACCCAACTGGCGACGGTAATTGTCAGCCAGATGGTGGTAGCTAAGGGGATCACTACCAATAGTCCTGCGATCAGGTCGTTTTTTAAGTCTTGTTTGATGCGTTGGAGCACGGCGGGTCAAATCTCCTCGTAACTGGTTGCCAATAACCTGAATAAAGCTGAGACTAAAGCAACTGCACGGGCTTTACTGGAAGTCACCATAGACGATGGTTTTCAATTCTGCTAAACCCTACCCTTTCTGAGGGGGAAGAGTTAGGGATCGCCGGTGCTGTACCTTTATTTTAAAGAATTATTGCAAGTTGGCGCTTAGTTTTAATATATGCGGGCTGTGCAGCAGCTCACCGTATTGTATATTTTAAGACACTTTGGGTTGCTTCAATCAATAAGCCGATCGGTCATAGGCAGCCAGGGAGTGCAAGTGTAGGGAGTCGAGAGAAAATTTTCTGTGATTTGTATAGGAATTTAATTGGTCGATCGAGCTTTCTCAGATTTTCGGCTGGGTGGCACTTCGTTGTACGGAATTCAGGGGAATCTATGCAGGTTGAGTGCAGTGTCTCTGGAAAAATCTCTCTAGGGATAGATGCAGTGTGACCAGCTATTACTACAATATAGGTGATTTTTGATGGGCGACAACGATAAACAAGGCAACCGTTGCCTACCATCCAACACTTGCATATTAGGCAAATCCGGCAAAAAGTAAAGCAGACAGACGAGCAACTTTGACTTTTTTTGACAGATATATCTATATTCAGGAAATAAGGGCAGAATTCAAGCGAATTCGAGTTTCAAAGGAGCGGCAAAGCAATATATAATTAACTCGGACATCACTACAAAAAAAATAATCTGCCAAACGAGGTAGCAGTAGTTAGTAGCAAGCGAGATAAATTACTACATAGATAGTTGTTTCTAGCCAGAAGAGCGAAACTATTTGTTCAACAGGGTCTACCTAAACTGCTGCATTGAAGCAAGACTCCAGCGATGCCGATTCCTTGGAAGCCGACGAAAGTTAAGGAAAAACAAGCGTACTAGCCGATAACGTCAGAGCGGGGATTCACCTAGCTGCAAGCAGCAATAGACTTGATTAGAAGCTAGGATTGAGATACGAATGCTCAACTCATGAAACCAATTGATTTTTACATTTTTTTATGCCATTAAAAACGCAAGACTTGTTTGGGCTTCACTTAACCAGCCGCAGCGCGATCAAATTTTGTGTCCGCTAATTAATATTTAAGTAAAAGGAATTTTTGTGAAAACGCTCAGTATCCTCTTAGTAGAAGACAGTCCCCTAGATGCCGAACTGATTGAGGCATATCTAATGGATGGCGGGCTCCAATTTTCTCTGGTGTGTGTGGAAACTCGAGAAGACTTTGCCACGGCGCTGGAAAAACAACGTTTTGACATTATTTTGGCAGATTATATGCTGCCTTGTTTTAACGGGATAGCTGCACTGGAAATCGCCCACACTACTTGTCCGGGAGTGCCCTTTATTTTTGTTTCGGCTACTTTGGGCGAGGAAGTGGCGATCGAAACTTTGAAAAGCGGCGCTACTGATTATGTTCTCAAACGCCGTTTGATACGCCTGGTGCCGTCGATTGAGCGGGCCCTGCGGGAAGTTCAAGAACGAAATGAGCGCAAGCAAGCTGAAGCACAGAAGCAGGAGAGCGAAGCGAGATTTCGGATTATGGCAGATACCGCGCCGGTGATGATTTGGATGTCGGACACTGACCAACTTGGCGATTACTTTAACAAAGTTTGGCTGGAGTTTACCGGTAGAACTTTGGCGCAAGAAATGGGCACGGGTTGGATGGAAAACTTGCACCCCGATGACTTACCTGAATGTCTGGATATTTACCAAAAAGCCTTCCAAGCTGGCAGCGAGTATCGGATTGAATGTCGCATGAGACGCTATGACGGTGAATACCGCTGGGTTTTGGGTACAGGCGTACCTCGGTACAGACCCGATCGCACTTTTGCTGGTTACATCGGTTCTTACATCGATATTAGCGATCGAAAACAGGCAGAACAAGAACGCGCTGCCGCTTTGTGCCGCGAACAAGCAGCGAGGTTGCAAGCAGAAGAAACTGCTAAAGCGCTGCAATTGGCAAACGATCAAATTACTAACATTCTCGAAAGCATTACCGATGCTTTTATCGCTATTGATTTAAATTGGAACTATACCTATGTCAACCACCAAGCTATTGAGCTGTTAGGCAGACCAAAAGCAGAACTGATTGGTAAAAAAATTTGGGATATATTTCCCGGTGCTGTCGATTTACCTTTTTACAAAATGGCTACCAAAGCATTAGCAGAAAAGGTAACAATCGAGTATGAAGAATTCGTACCGTTATGGAATAAGTGGTTGAAGATGCGTTTTTATCCTTCCGATTCGGGTGTGTCGGGTTACATCCAAGACGTTACCGATCGCAAGCAAACAGAAGCTGCACTCCAAGCTAGCGAAGAAAAGCTGAGAATGTTAGCCGAAGCTAACTTGATAGGAATTATCTTCGGGGATGTGAACGGCGCTATCGTCGAGGCCAACGATGAATTTTTGCGGATAGTTGGTTACACGCGGGAACAGTTGCAGCGCGGGGAATTAAACTGGATTGACCTCACGCCCCCGGAGTACCAGTCTCTCGACAAGAAGGGGATTGCAGAGGCACAAGCAACGGGGGCTTGCACTCCCTACGAAAAGGAATTCTGGAGGAGAGACGGCAGCCGCATTCCGGTGTTGATCGGATATGTTTTGCTGGCCCAAAAGCGTCAAGAATCTGTGGCTTTTATTCTCGACTTGACGGTGGGCAAGCGGTTGGAAAGAGAACTGCACGATCGAGCCCAGGAATTGGCGCGGGCGAACCGGATTAAAGACGAGTTTCTAGGAACTTTGTCCCACGAATTGCGGACACCGCTGAATGCGATGCTGGGATGGGCGCAACTGCTGCGAAACCGTAAGTTTGACGAAAAAACGACTGTTCGGGCTCTGGAAACGATCGACCGCAATACACGATCGCTGGCAACTCTGATCGAGGATTTGCTGGACGTGTCGCAGATTATTACCGGGAAACTGTCGCTGAATTTGCGGTGGGTGGATGTGATTTCGACTGTTGAGGCTGCGATCGATACTCTCGCGCCCGCGATTGCCGCCAAAAATATTGAAATTGTGACGGATTTCGACCCAACTACCGGGCGGATTTTTGCCGATTCGGGCCGGTTGCAGCAGGTAGCCTGGAATTTGCTGTCGAATGCGATTAAGTTTACTCCCGATGGCGGACAGGTGAAGGTGACGGTGCGAAAGATGCAGGGGACTTTGGCCCCTGATGAATCGGCTTGCTGTAAAAAATTGTCGCCCGCTAGTGTGGAAATTGAGGTCAGCGACACGGGACAAGGGATTTCACAAGAGTTTTTGCCACACGTTTTCGAACGGTTCAGCCAAGCGGACAGCTCTACAAGGCGATCGTACAACGGATTGGGTTTGGGTTTGGCCCTAGTGCGACATTTTGTGGAAATGCACGGGGGGACGGTGCAAGCCGAATCAGCCGGGAAGGGAAAAGGCTCGAGGTTTTTAGTGAAATTGCCAATTCAACAGCTTCATTGCGACGCTGGATTGTCTGTTGCTGGACTTGGGGAGTTGGCGATTCCTCCAAGCAAGGCGCGAGCCCCTGTAAAGGAGTCTTTTGTCAACAGCAATCTTTCTGGAGTGCGGGTATTGGTGGTCGATATCGACGCGGATTCCCTGGATTTTGCCTGTACCGTGCTCGAAGATTGCGGGGCCCTGGTGGAGACGGCTAGCTCTGGAATGGCTGCCCTGGAGGCGATTGAAAGGCTGAATCCAGATGTGTTGGCGATCGATATTGGAATACAGGCCCTTGATGGAGAGGCTCTGCTGCAACAAGTGCGATCGCGGATGGTGGACAGGGAAATTCCGGCGTTGGCGTTCACGGCGGTTGGTAGGGCAGAGGAACGGATACGGGCACTGCAACAAGGTTTTCAAATTTACGTTCCCAAGCCGATCGAGCCTGCTGAGTTGGTGGCGGTGGTGGCAAGTTTGGCGGCGCGATCGAACGATTTTAGATTTTAGATTTTAGATTTTAGATTGACTCCGCGAGGACGGATTTCCTAACTACAAACCAATTTTCTTGGATTCGAGCGATCGAAGAATTCGGGTAAAAAACGTTTTTTTTAGTATTATAGTCATTTCAAATAAATGTGAGACAAATGCAAGATGATGTAAAATGAAGAAAAATGGTTAACTCGGAGCTGAA
>NZ_JAUBUR010000029.1:0-45724 GCF_036705485.1 Microcoleus sp. AT9b-C3
TTTCAGCTCCGAGTTAACCATTTTTCTTCATTTTACATCATCTTGCATTTGTCTCACATTTATTTGAAATGACTATATTCGATCGTTATGATGCGATCGACATAGCTTGTCGAAGAATAAACTTTAACAGTCCTGGACGCACGGGGGGCCTTTCAACCCGGTTTCTGCGTCAATATCTCAAGGGATATATCCACGATTTTGAGGGGGCACCGGGTTTTTTGCGTCCAGAACTATTTAAATTCGATATATAGCATGACAAAAGTTACGATCGCCCGTTCAATAAAAGTGAGCGATCGTCGTAAGATTCACATTGAACTGCCCAAACAATCACCGACTTTCCTGTTAAACAAGTACGCAACCTATAGTTGGGTCTTTCAGTTCTTGTTTGAGGTATTCTGACAGTAATTCCTGCTTTAACTGGTCTACTGTTTTTTCAACCATTCGCGCTGTTTTTTTGAGGAAGTTCCACGCTCAAACGGCACAAGCAATATGATTCCTTTGAATCAATGCTTTGCCGTGTTGACAGGCTTCTATACCCTCATGTAAGTGACTGTAATTGATTAGGTGCGATCGTACCAAGTTTGCAGCGCCAAGCGGTGAACTTCCCGCCAGCTAATATTTTTAAGTCGGGCAATTTCCGCGCAATCTTCGTATTCCGGCTGTACATTAACAATCGTTTCTCCAGACTTCGCAACTTTGATCTTGACTTCGCCGTATTCTGTTGTAACGGTCTGGATTTCTCGGTGTAAAATCGTTCTTTGTTGAGTCGAGATCCTAATTCCCAGAGTAGTAGTTTCGCGAAAGATCACAGATTCACAAGCATCCTGAAATTCTGGAGGACAAATCGCAGTTAACAAAACCCCCAAACGCGACTTTTTCATCACAATTGGCGCAGTAAAAACATCCAGAGATCCGGCGGCAAACAAAGCATCAAAAACATAGCCGATCGCCTGCGGACTCAAATCATCAATTTGCGTTTCCAATACCGTAATAGTTTCTATGGAATTGGGCATTGGGAATTGGGCATCGGGCATCGGGAATGGGGAATTGTTGAAAAACTTCTCTCTTCCTTCTTCCCTCTTCCCTCTTCCTTCTTCCTTCTTCCCTCTTCCTTCTTCCTTCTCCCCAATCCAGAGGCGCAAAATATTAGGAATTGCCAGATTGCGAGAACCTGCACCCAAACCGATCGCCTGAATTTGCATCGGCGGTGGCGGGCCGAAAGCAGAGGCCAGAGTACAGGCGATCGCAGTTCCCGTAGGAGTGCACAATTCGCGATCGATCCCGTTGCTGTAAACCGGCACTCGGTGCGTTTCCCACAACCGCATCACCGCCGGCGTCGGCACCGCTAACTTACCGTGGGCCGCCTTCACCGTACCGCCACCAGTCGGCATCGCCGAAAAGTAAAACTCCTGAATATCCAACCAATCCAAACCCAAACAAGTACCGACAATATCAATAATTGCATCCGTCGCCCCCACCTCGTGAAAGTGAACCTCGCTTGGGGGGATACCGTGTACTGCAGCCTCTGCCTCTGCTAATTTGCCAAATACGGCCAAACTCCAGGCTTCCACGCGCGGAGGCAATTTTGCAGAGACGATGAGGTGCTCTATTTCGGGCAAGTGGCGGTGATGAGTGTGGCTAATTTCGGCATCTGCTTCGCCGTGACTGTGAGAATGTTCTTCCCCGTGATGATGGTGGTGGCGGGCGTCGAAAGTCGGGGATTCCGTTTCCGAGGGATCGAGTTCGGTAGCGGGATTTTCAGGTTTTAACGACAAATCAGCAGCTAAATCGACATAAAATTTAGTTGCTTGTTGAGTATTCCGGTGGACTAATTCCCTCCGCAACTGGTACTCTGTCGAAATGCCGAGCAAATTGAGTTTTTCGATTAGGTATTCTAAAGGAACGCCGGCGTGGACGAGAGCTCCGATGCACATATCGCCAGCAATGCCGGTTGGACAGTCAAAATAAGCTATTTTATTCATTGTTAACAATTAATTTTTAGCATTGATTGTTTCACTCGATATTTCGATCGCCCACTTAGCCTGCAGTATCTTAACATGGCAACTATTTACGAAGTGCATCCAGTTGCACCCCAAAGAGACCGGATAGAGAAAATTCAAAAAGCTCTGAAAAATGGGGCAGTGATGCTTTATCCGACAGATACAGTTTACGCGATCGGCTGCGATCTCAACGCCAAATCTGCGGTAGAACGAGTCAGGCAGATCAAGCAACTCTCCAATGATAAGCCTTTAACGTTCCTGTGTTCCTCTCTGTCAAATATCACCGACTATGCTGCTGTCACCGATGAAGCATACAGAATTATCAAGCGGTTAATACCGGGGCCTTATACATTTCTGCTGCCAGCTACCAAGTTAGTGCCACGGTTGGTAATGAACCCGAAGCGCAAAACTACGGGAATTCGTGTTCCCGACCATCGGCTTTGTTTTACACTGTTGGAAGCTTTGGGAAATCCGATTATTTCAACATCCGCTCACATTACCACTGATGATGAAGGTGCAGCACCAGTGCCTGCTGCCAAAGCAGAAAGCTTTGGCAAAGCGGAACTTTTTGACTGTTTGTCAAAGTTAGTAGATGTCATTGTCGATGACGGTTCCGATCCGGGATATCAAGTTTCTACGATTCTCGATTTGACAGCAAGCGAACCGATTGTTGTTCGCCGCGGTTTGGGAGGGGAAGCTGTCGCCGTTTGGGAAAAAGATTAAAATTTCAAGGGGCGGGTTAATCGCAAATTTTGCCCAAAACCCGCCCCATTTTTGGACTCAAAACTGCTTTAAGCCTCTACCTTTACTCCTTTCCAAAAAGCAATATATCCGGCAATATTTTTAGCAGCATCTTTCGGAGTTGGATAGTACCAAGCAGCATCTTTATTAACTTGTCCGCCGACTTCGACATTGTAGTAACTAGCAACACCTTTCCAACCGCAAGTAGTGTGAGTGCTGCTATCCTTGAAATACTCACGGTTGATGGCATCGGCGGGGAAATAATAGTTGTTGTCTACAACTTCGCACTTATCGCTCTCGGCCAAAACGGCACCGTTCCAAATTGCTTTCGGCATCAGTTTCTCTGCTTAAATTGAGATTCTCAATTATTGTAACTGTATTTGTGCTCAAAAGGCATAGAATAGTTGAGAAGCCAACAACCAACTACTGCAAATGCCAGCGTCGAATCCGCCAATATCTTCTGTGTCGCTGTCCCTGGAACAAGCACTCAAACATTTTTTTGGCTATGACTCTTTCCGCCCGGGGCAGCAGGAAATTGTCGAAGCTGCTTTACAAAAACGGGATATGATGATTGTCATGCCGACGGGCGGTGGCAAGTCTTTGTGTTTTCAATTACCGGCACTGTTGAAACCGGGATTGACTGTGGTTGTTTCGCCGTTAATTGCTCTGATGCAAGACCAGGTGGAAGCTTTGCAGGATAATGGAATTGGGGCGACTTTTCTCAACAGCACTTTGAGCTCTCAGGAAACCCGATCGCGCGAAACAGCAATTCTCGAAGGTAAGATTAAATTGCTCTATGTTGCACCCGAACGCTTGCTCGGTGAGAGATTTTTACCATTTTTAGATATAGTAGCAAATAAGTTAGGAATTTCGGCATTTGCGATCGACGAAGCCCACTGCGTTTCGGAATGGGGACACGACTTTCGACCAGAATACAGGCAAATGCAGCGAGTGCGCGATCGATATCCCGACATTCCCATTATGGCACTAACCGCCACCGCCACCGAGCGCGTCCGCCAAGACATCATCCAGCAGCTAACTCTGCGAAATCCCTACATCCACGTCGCCAGCTTCAACCGCCCCAATTTATACTACGAAGTTCGCCCCAAAACCAAGCACAGTTTTGCCGAAGTTTTGCAAATCATCCAAAAAAAAGGTGGTTCGGGAATTATCTATTGCCTCAGCCGCAAAAAAGTTGACGAAGTTGCCTATAAATTGCAACAAAGCGGCATCCAAGCCTTACCATACCACGCCGGGATGAGCGATGTCGATCGCGCAACCAATCAAACCCGCTTCATTCGCGACGACGTGCAAGTAATGGTAGCCACAATAGCCTTCGGTATGGGCATCAACAAACCCGACGTGCGGTTTGTAATTCACTACGACTTGCCCAAGAATCTCGAAGGATACTATCAAGAATCCGGCCGCGCAGGCAGAGACAACGAACCCGCCCATTGCAGCTTATTTTTCGGCTACGGCGATGTCAAAACCATCGACTACATCATCGAGCAAAAACCAGATCCGCAAGAACAACGAATTGCCCGCCAACAGTTACGCCGAGTAATCAACTATGCAGAATCCACCGATTGCCGTCGCACAATCCAGTTAAGTTATTTTGGCGATTCATTCCCCGGAAACTGCGGCCAGTGCGATAACTGTTGCAACCAAAAACCAGTAGAAGATTGGACGATTGAGGCAATGAAATTTCTCTCGTGCGTCGCGAGATGCCAAGAAAAATTCGGCATGAATCATATTATTGACGTGCTGCGCGGCTCAAAAAGTCAAAAAGTATTGCAATACCAGCACCACCAGCTTTCTACTTACGGAATTGGCAAAGATAGAAGTGCTGATGAATGGAAAAAATTGAGTAGAACGCTGTTAAATAAAGGTTTATTAGACGAAAAAACAGACGGATTCCCCATTTTGAAGCTGAATGAAAAAAGTTGGGAAATCATGAAACGTCAGCGCACCGTTGAAATCGCCATTGAACCCCAGCGCGAAGTACAGGGGAAAGTTCGTTCTTTGGCAGTAGAAGTAGAAGGTTTATTTACCATACTGCGGACGCTACGCAAGCAAATTGCCGACGAACAATTTGTGCCACCTTACGTAGTTTTTGCGGATAAAAGCTTGCGAGACATGGCAGAAAAACGCCCGCAAAATCTCAGAGAATTCGAGGAAGTTTACGGCGTTGGTAGCAACAAGCGAGATAAGTACGGTAAGGTTTTCTTGGAGGCAATACGCACTTTTTGCGAAGAACAAGGATTGCCAAGTAGTGCTGCATCTTCTGAGGTCGCTAATCTTCCCAATCTTGCTAATGTTCCCTCTTATTCCCAGATGCAAACCTGGGAATTATACCGACAAGGTTTAACAGTTCAAGGAATAGCCAATGCGCGGGGTATGAGTCCTAATACTATTTCTGGGCATCTGATAGAATTGATGGAAATGGGCAGGGAAGTTGATATAAATTTGTTGGTGGAACCGGAACGGCAGCAGGCGATAGTGTACGCAATTGAAGTTATGGGAGATGAAAAACTGAGAGCAATTTATGATTTTTTGGAAGAACGTTATACGTTTGAGGAGATTAAGTTTGTGCGCGCTTGGTGGCGGCAAAATTATGTCGGTTTTTAACCGCAGATGTAGGCTGATGAACGCTGATGGACGCAGATAATTAATAGATAGGAGGGGAAAATGAGAATTAAAAAAGTAGCTTTTGGGATAATATATTAGAGTGGCGTTTTTAACAGATATATTTTTTCCATTTGGCTTTGGTAGCTAGCGTATATGGGTTTGGCAAAACTCAAATCTCAAAATTCAGTTGACAGTTGACCTGGGATAGATACCTCTACCTGGAAGGAAGAGGATTGGAGTAATGAATAGTCTTCTTTTAACTTCTCCCTAAAAGGGAGAGGCTTTAAACCAATTCTTTCTGGTAATAGGGTGCCAGAGAGGAAGCAATATTTAAATCCACACGCATGAGAATATTTACACTCACGCCCCGCCCCAAGAATTGAATAATATTGATGCAGCCGGAAACGATATTAAGTTTTTCTGTGCACCCATAAGCACCCTAAATTTTAGCATTGTATGTGATTGCGGCAAAATTATATATATGGGTTTTTCAGGGCGAGAAATTAAGTTTCTACACTTTAGAATTGTACAATAAATAGTTGACTTCGTTAGCCAACCCTTCGTTAAACAGATTGTGCAATATTTCTTGATACCGTTCAGGAGTTAATTCCGCCGGGAGAAACTTTTCAACCAGGAACAAGTGATATCCTAGCTCTGTTTCAATTGGACGAATAACTTCTCCGGGTTTAGCGCTAAATACGGCGACGGCTATGTCTGGTTTAAACCCCACCGATAAACCTTGCCTTCGCAACCGCATATATGCCGAGGATTTTCGTCAATATCGTAAAGGTGAGCGGCATCAAAAAAGCTAATTTCTCCTTCTTGAATTTGATAAAATAGTTCCTGAGCAAGCTGCGGGTGGGCAACAATTATTTGATCGAATTGCAATTTGTTTTGAACAAAAATCTTTTCTACTTCTTTGCTGAACAAGTGTTCTGCTAGTTTTTGGCTGAGGAGCCGATCGCAAATTCCGGCTTCTAAATCTTCTACAGAAATCATCTGATCGACCAGCCAAGCAATCGTATCAGCCGCTTTCTCCAAACGCTTCTCGCGGCGGAGTTGGTCGCCCACAGCTTGAATTTCGTCGGGGGTCACAGTTAACCCCCGTTCCCTGGCGGCTTTCTCAATAACTTTTTTCTGCAAAACCTTTTGACTAAATGTTTTTAATTGCATCTCTTGTCTGAGTTGTTCGATGATTTCACTTGCTTCAATCAATGGCCCGTAAAAATTCTTGATCTTTCTCTCTCAACCTATATGAATTTATTAACTTCATCCCCCGCCGATTCCTGCGGGGTAGTTGGGGTTAAGGGTTAACGATTAGCTACAAGATGTCATTGGGCAAACTAATAAAATCAGCAGTGCTCAAAGTTGTTGCACCCGCTGCGTTAACTTTTCCCAAAACAACAGCTAAAATGCGATCGCCTTTATTTGAACTAAACTTGACCAGAGTGGGGTCTGTCGTACCGTCGCCATCCGTATCAAACGCGACGAGGGTCAAGTCTGTTACCGAAAGTCCCCCTGTCAGCCCAATTCGATCGCCTTCAGCGGGATTGAAATCAACGACTCGATCTGCTAACAATGGATTAGCTGCTGCACTCGCTGTTTCCGGTCTAAATGCAAAGGTATCAGCGCCGCTACCTCCAATCAATGTATCAGTGCCAAAGTCGCCGCAAAGAAAATCGTCTTTACGTAACTGCTGGAGCTATTAGCAGATGAAACCTTTACAGAAACGCTTTGACTAATTGCACCTCGATCGTCGCCAGATGCTTCGACTACGTTTTTAGCCTCAGCAATAACTTTACCATCGGGTGAGACTATGCGTTTAACAACAACTTTATAGTCAGTCATGAGTTTAACACTGATTCTTGTTGATTAGAAAATTGGAGCAACCATAAATTTGTGAGCCGCAGACGCTACTTGCCTACGGCTCGATTTGAAACAAGATTTATGTAGTTGATGACTTTTTCAAAAGCGAAGTAATCAATTACATAAACCACCTAAGTAAGTCGGTGAAAATTAACCCAACTCTGTAAGGAAACCTACAGTCTCTGTATTGGTTTTTTTGTATGGTTTGACGGCTGAAGCCCTACTACCAAATAGTTATGATTTTTTCTGCCCACCTACTTATTCCAATTGCCACGTGATGTGATAAATTGGAGTTATATACTAGCTAGCAGCAGCAAATCCAGTGGAGGCAGAATACTTACCTTCTACAACAGTAGTAAAGATTTGGGTGGAGGTATTTTTCCCAAAAGCTTCAGATTGAGCGGTCGCTAGATTGCCCCTGACATCAACATATTGCGTGAAAATCTTGTCCACGTCAAAGCGTTCCTTAACATCTAGTTCGGCATAAACATCGGAGTTCAGGTTCCCGAAAAAGATACCACCAACAACAGCAGAACTTTCAGCAGTTTCTAAGTATTTCAGATCCGAAATAATCATGGCTTTTGTCTTTTTTATTTGTGAGTTTTTTGCTAGAAGCAACCTTTGCTTATTGTGTATTTAATATAGCTAGGCTAATCAGACCTGTGTTGCCATTTTGGCAGATTAATTTTGACAGGTACTGAAAACGAAAAAGGTAGACTACTCAATCAACTTAAGTAGGAGGGGCATTGGCTAAACAGAGGGCTAACTGTATTAAAAGCGATCGCAAAGCAGTATAAATCCACAATACTTAAAATCGGGTTTCTGAGTATAAAGTAATTAATTGGGCTAATGTTGCCATTTTGGCAGATTTATCGAAAGCGCGGATGTTCGATACTCAAAAACCCGATCGCCCGCGGTGAGTCAACCAAAAAATTGGTAAACCCAACGCCCGCAATCGGGTTTTGTTTCGAGCAACTAATTTACTCGCCCGCGAAATTCAACCAACGTGTCTTTAATCCCGCAAAAAAGCCCTGATGTGGAACATCAACCGTCGGCGTCGAGAGACATGGCTCTTCCTTGACTTCCAGTCCAAAAACTCTGGTATGTGAGTGCAACTCACCCAAAGCCTCAGTTACATAACCCCCTCGAACTCCGGCTCGTTTTTCCCTCACCACTTCCACATAATCTAAATCAGCAATTTTGCCCAATGCAGGCTTAGTTTCCGATTTACTCGACTTGCTGATTTGACTGTTTTCCTTAAGCAAGCGGTTGGAAGTACGGTAAGGGATATAGTCGAGAGGGTTGTAACCAGTGCACCGCAAAAGTAAAAAACAAGCCCAAGAATACTTTCCTGCCAGAATCGCTGAAATTATCTCATCCAATTGTTCGGGTTTGATTCCAACTTGAGAATGATTGGCAGAATTGTGGAATTGGGAAGTCATTATTTTATCCTGTGTTGTGTATAGAGAGGGACCAAGGACAACAACCACTTAACTAAGTTCTACAAACTCATGTCGCCTTTTTGTAGTTGCTTGAGAGGGTCAAGCAAAATGTCGGCTATGCTGCGCTGGCGAATGACTATTTCCGCAGTAGCTGTTTGGCCAGCTTTGAGTTTCCAGGTTTGGTTTTTGGCTTTCACTGAGTCTCGATCGATACTCACTTCCACCCGGTAAAAAACACCCAATCGCTCGTCTGTTTTGGCATCGGGCGAAATAGATAAAACTTTTCCCGGAATCACGCCGTAATTTTGATAAGGAAAAGCATCGAATTTGACCTGCACCGGCATTCCGGTTTTGACAAATCCCGCTTCTCGGTTCGGCAAACTGACTTCCAGCACCAGAGGAGCCTGATTCGGAGTCATTTCTGCAATAGTTTGACCCGGTTGAACAACTTCGCCGGTGTTGTGAATGTTGAGTGCGGAAATCACTCCGCTGACGGGCGCGTAGAGAAATCGTAATTGCTCAACTAGGGCAAAAAAGGGAGCCATCAGTAGAGAGAGCTTGTTGAATAGATTGATAAGCAGTTAAACCCTGACGCTTGCCCGTATTAACAACTGAACGAACGGCAGCAAACAAATCTCGCCCCCATTCCGAACGGAAGCCATTGGTCACACGGCGAAATATCACGCTCATCCGAATCGCCTGTTCACTACTATTATTCGTGGCTGGAATCGCCGCATCTTCCAGAAATAGAAATAAATTGTCAATCACCCCACCGTAACGTTTTCGTAACCGTATACCATCCGGATGCTGTGGTGCTAAATCCAAAATTTTGGTTAATCTTTCCTGTAAATTTATTCGATATCGATTGAGTCTAGTATCATCCATATTCTCCCGTTGCCGATGGATGATAAAAGCCCTTAATAATAACCTCTTCATCGCTGGGGCAAAAATTCTGTCAAGAGCATCAATCGCATATTGGCAATCCCGCAGTTGATGAGCCAAACACACTTGCCATTGTGGTGCGGGGTGATTTTTTTGAGCGGGGGAGAAATCTGACACCCAGATATCAGGACGATGTTCTCCTAGAACTTCGTTAATTACTCCAGTTCCTCGACTCGGACGGATGACGTGTAAACAAACATCAGGGTTCTGAAACACCCACTCCCACTGATTCTGTCCATTAACTCTCGCACTGGTTTCATCTGAAGAAATTAATTTTGCCCGCCGCAACCGATGGAGTATTTGAGTTACTTGGTCATCTAAACTCGTGCAAGACTTTCTCTAATAGGTTGGCGATTGCTCCTTCTGATATCTTGAGTCCAAAGACAGATGCAAATATGGACGATAGCCGTTAGTAGCTGATGGCCTGAGTGTAACGCAGATATGTAACTAAGCTTTGAATTGAACTGCTTTCGCGGTGAACCCGGTTCCATTCCCAATGGTACAGGTGCAACATACTCAGCCTGACAGCAGGCACACTGACCACCATAACGTTCGATTCGGGTGATGATGGGGCGAATTGGGGGTAGTTCGATTTTTTCGTAGACGGATTGCAATTTTTGGGTGGCGGCGGTGACTTTCTCTCCACACTGGGGGCAATTTTTGACTTGGGCGATGATTGTTTGGTCGGGATGAGGATGTAGTTCTCTTCCCCCTCCGACTCTTCCTAGGCTTCTTTGTCTTTTTATTCCTTGAATTTTCGACGGCTTAATGTTCGGCTTGAACTCTTTGGATGGTGGATTGCTGGAATTTTTGCTAGTTTTGGTGGGAGATGAGCCGGGTTTTGGCTCGTATGTGGCTAATGCTGCGCTAAGTTTTTGGATTTCTTGCCATAGCTCTACTATCAAGGCTTCTTTTGCCTCGTTCGATAGTTGCTTTAAGTCGGGGAGTTTTTCCATTCCTTTATCTAATGTCTATCTCGTCTTCTTGTCAAGAGGGTTGAGCAATTACGTTCTATCTTAGGCATAGGAAAAAATTTCAACTTCGAGGCATCTAGTTTGGAGTAAGTGAGTCTACAGGTAATGATACATTTAACTATTAGTTTGGGCGACTGCTTTGATTGCTACCATGTAGCTTGCTTGAACAAATAAAAAAACGCTGTTGACTATGCAATAGCTAAGGAAATACTCACAGAATATTAATTAACAGTAGATACCTACCAACAAGTCAGAGAAAGACCTGGAACTCGTGATGAACAAGAAAAATACTTTTCAGGCAAGAAGAGTAATCATACATTTAAAAGTCTAATAATTATCATGCCATATGGTAGAGGTATAGTTGATGTTGTGGCAGGGGAACCTGGACATAAAAGCTATATAACCTTATTCCGGGAATATCGCTCAAAGTTTGACTCTCAACAAATATTTAAGGGAGATAAAGCTTACGTTGGAGAAGATTTAATAACAACTCCCATTCAAAAAGCCAGAAAACGAGAATTAACAATGCAACAAAAAGAACAAAACAAAGCATTTTCTGCTCGCCGAATTTGGGTCAAACATCGAATTAAAACAATCGACAGATTTCTAGTTGCCCAAGAAAGATTTAGATTAAATTCCCCAAAATATGAGCCAGTAATTTTAACGATTGGTGGAAGAGTAATGTTGCGAATTGCATCGCTAACATTACCATTAAGAAAAGCGGTGAAAGCGTTTGATTAAAATCAACACAGCTAACTCAATATTTTGGTACAATCATTAACAATACCTATCTCATCGTCTGGTTTTATCGTACACACTAGCTAATTTAGGATGATTATATTTACGTCCTAGAGCTTAACTACACAGAGGCTTGGATTGTGTTCGGAGATGTCTTCTACAGAGTGACAGTGCTTTTTGAATTTGGGATAACCCTTCCTTTTCTCGCCTTTTTTACAGCGACTATAGAAGCTAGATATAGAAGCCCAAGCGCGTTCGGCACTGGCTTGACGGGCGGCTGACTTGAGCTTTTTCGCGAAAGCGAACTATGCAGGCAATATCTTTGCAGAGTGCGTACAAGATGGTCTTACTAATATCTGCGTTGTCCATCCAAAATCTGACCGCTTTTTTTCTAATCAACTCGCCTGTTCGGATGGCTTCATGAAGTGCACAGTAGTGGTCTCTCGTTATGTTTTTTAGTTTTGCTTTTCTTACTATCATGGTATGATTATATCAAACCTCAGCACTTTTTATCAAGGAAAGTCCTAGATAAAAGCCGCACTTAAGTGCGGGGCTTTCAACCCCATTTTTCGGTAAAAATTATCTAAAACCCTATGGGATCAAGGAGCAGTAACCCCCTCGAAGCAGCCGGCCCGACTCGTGAGCCGATCAAAATAGGCGTTTTGCATTCGCTGACGGGCACGATGTCCATCAGCGAAATTTCTGTTAAAGATGCGACGCTGTTGGCTGTTGAGGAAATTAATGCGGCAGGAGGGGTGCTCGGACGCCCCTTGGAAGCGGTTATAGAAGATGGAGCCAGCGATTTGCAAACTTTTGCTCAAAAAGCTAAGCAATTGCTCTTAGAAGCTCAGGTGGCGGTGGTATTTGGCTGTTGGACTTCGGCGAGCCGCAAAGCTGTACAGCCGGCTTTCGACCAGGGCAAAGGGTTGCTGTTCTATCCGGTGCAGTATGAAGGGCTAGAACAGTGTCCGAATATTGTCTACACTGGTGCTGCCCCGAACCAACAGATTGTGCCTGGGGTGAATTACTTGCTGGCACAGGGGAAGCGGAAAATTTTCCTGTTGGGTTCGGATTATATTTTTCCCCGCACGGCAAATCGGATTGTGAAAGCTCAACTGGCGGCACAGGGGGGAGAGTTAGCGGGGGAAGTGTATCTGCCGCTGGGTTCGAGGGAAGTGGGCGAGGCGATCGCACATATCTTAGCAGTGAAACCGGATGCTATTCTCAACACTCTCAACGGGGACAGCAATGTGGCTTTTTTCCAAAAGTTGCGGGAAGCTGGCGTGAAACCCGATGATTTGCCGGTGATGTCGGTCAGCGTAGCAGAAGAAGAAGTGCGGGCGATCGGGCCGTCCAATATTGCTGGACATTTGGTGGTTTGGAACTATTTTCAAACGGTGGATACACCGGAAAATCGTAAATTTGTCAAGGCTTATAAAGCCCGATACGGGGAAAATCGAGTCACCGATGACCCGATCGAAGCGGCTTATTTGGGCGTTTACCTGTGGAAGCAAGCAGTAGAAAAAGCTGGTTCGACAGATGTGGTTAAAGTCAGGGCTGCTGCTAAAAATATTGAGTTTGCAGCGCCTTCGGGCAAGGTAAAAATAGATGCCCAAACCCAGCATACCTGGAAAACAGTGCGGATTGGTAAGGTAAGGTTGGACGGTCAAATTAAGGAAATTTGGAATTCCGGTGCACCGGTTCGGCCAGATCCTTTTCTCAAAGGCTATCCTTGGGCGGCGGCACTGGCTACGAGGGGAATTGCTCTGGGAACTCGGGCGTCTTTGAGCGGGCTGTTTGTGATCTTGGTGCTGATAACTTGGATGGCGGTGGGAGTTGGGTGGATGGGTTCTGTGGAGATGAAGAACTATTTGCTGACAATCGACGCTGCATCAGATCCGGCGGTGGGGGTTCCTGATGCCGCAATGGCGGTGCTGGTGCAGCAAACTCTCTTGGTGGCGAGCCGCACTCAGCACTGGCTGCTGGGGGCTTCAGTTTTGAGTTCGATCGCGGGGATAGTGGCTTTTGTGTCGGTGTCGGCAATTATTCGGAATCTCGGCTTGCTGCGGGAAACTGCCGAACAGATGGCGAGCGGTGATTTGACAGCTCGATCGCCTGTGGTTTCTAATGACGCGATCGGCGTGCTATCTTCTACTCTCAATACAATGGCTCAGCAAATTAGCAGTTTGCTCAAGGGTTTGGAAGTGCGACAGCGGCAGCTAGAGGAACGATCGGCGGAATTGGAAGTTGCTAAGAATGCTGCGGAAGCTGCCAACCGGGCGAAAAGCACTTTTTTGGCAAATATGACTCACGAGTTGCGGACGCCCTTGAATGCGATTATCGGCTACAGCGAGCTGCTGCAAGAAGAGGCTCTGGAACTCGGCGAAGAAGAGTTTGTGATGGATTTGGCAAGCATTAATATCGCAGGCAAGCAGTTGCTCACCATTATTAGTGACATCCTGGATATTTCTAAAATTGAAGCAGGAAAGATGACTCTTTTCTTGGAGACTTTTGAGGTGTTGAATTTGCTCGAGCAGGTTGTCACTATGGTTCAACCCCAGCTAGGGAAAAATGGCAATACTTTGATTGTCAATTGCGATCGCAATATTGGCACGATTTATTCCGATTCGTCGAAGCTGCGGCAAGCGCTGTTGAATTTGGTGAGCAATGCTGCTAAGTTTACCGATCGAGGCAAAATTACGATTAATGTTTGGAAGGAAGAAGGGGAGGTTTTGCCGATCGACAATTCCCAAAAACTCTCGCCACATCCTTCTGGGTGTCAACAGCCTTCGATCGTTTTTCAAGTCACCGATACCGGCATCGGCATGACTGAGGATCAGGTGTCGAGGTTGTTCGGAGCTTTCACTCAAGCTGACGATTCTACTACCCGCAAATACGGGGGCACCGGTTTGGGGCTGACAATTAGCCGGAAATTTTGCCAGATGATGGGCGGGGACATTACGGTTGATAGCGAGTTTGGCTGCGGTTCTAGTTTTACGATCCGGTTGCCGATTGCGGTAACAAGTCCGAAAGAAGCGCAGGACGATCGAGAAATCCCAGAAATTGAGGCCGAGCCTTCCCAGGATTTAGACACGAGTGCAGAAGCGACAGAAGCGATGCAAAAAGCAGTGCGATCGCAACCGCTGGATCTGCCGGATGCTGCTACTGTGCTGGTGATTGACGACGATCCGGACGCGCGGGATTTGATGACTCGCTGCTTGTCGAAACAAGGATTTCAGGTGCGATCGTCGGCTAGCGGTCAAGGAGGGCTGCTGTTGGCTAAGGAGTTGCTGCCGGACGCGATTATTCTGGACGTGATGATGCCGAGTATGGACGGCTGGGCGGTGCTGTCGGCATTGAAAGCCGATCGAGATTTGGTTGATATTCCAGTGATTATGATAACTTTTTTGGACGACCAAAATCAGGGTTGGGAATTGGGAGTGGCGGAGTATGTGAGGAAGCCGGTGGATTACAAGCGCTTTGCGGCTTTATTGAGTAAATATCAGGGTATCGAGAAGTAGTTATTAGTCATATCAATTCTGGTTGCACGAGCCAAGTATTTTTGACTGTTAACTGGTGGCTGTTGAGTAAAATTATGCTTTAGGAACAACTGACTGTTTAGACATTTGAACAATACTGATGCAACCGGAAACTTTATCAGCATTCCTTAGCCCTTGAACTCGGAAATCTGAAATATCCACTGTTAAATGTTGTGAATTCTTAACAGTTATAGCAACCGCGAAGACGCTGAGGATTGTTAGGCGTTGCTGAATCACGGTATGAAAATAGATAAGTTGGAAATTCCGAAGATGTTCTGACGGGCTTGTTTCATTTTTTGCAGATTGAGTCGTTCATACCATAAATCAGCAACGCCACTCTGGCGTTGGTTGGGGCATTGTTCCAGTGAAGGTAGGTTACGAGGGTTGATCGCCTGCATCACTCGCCACAGTTGCATCGGGTGCTACCGATTCTAGCTCCGGTGGCAGATGATTGGTAATGAAGGAACTCCAATGAGCTATCCCGCCTGAATCAAATTCCATCTGCAAAATTGACGCATTCGGTACTGGAAATCCTCGCGAAAATCCCAAAAGCCGAGTCATCGCAACGGCATCAATTACCCTTGGGTTAGCCAAAATCTGCCACAGCATGGCTTTGATAAAAAATCCATGTGAAAAGACAACTACAAAACCGGATTGTTGTTGTAACTGGTTGAGGAAAGTTCGGACTCGTTCCATCAGTTGAACCAACGATTCGGCGTTGGTTCCATCGACATATTCAGGGTCGCAGCGGTCCCAGTATGCTTTGCTCAAAGGTTTGCGATCCTGGGTTGTGGCTGGTTGGTCGAACTGTAGACCCAGATAGGTAAATTCCTGAACTTGCCAAACCTCAACGGGTGTATGTGGAAATTTTTCAATTAATGGTTGAGCAGTGAGTTGTGCTCTCAGATAAGGTGAAGTTACAATCAAGTCGGGAGTTTTTTTAACGGCGGTTGGAATACATTTTGATTGTCGATCGCCCAATTCACTTAAGGCATTTTCATGGGGGCCAATAGTTGCAAACCCTGCATTGGATTGACTTTGACCATGACGAATAATCCAGATAGACACAGTTTGATATTCCCTCTCATTTACGGTAAAAATCACTTCTAGGGTGTTGCTGAATCACGGGATGAAAATAATAGATAAATCGGGAATTCCGAAGATGTTCTGACGCGGTTCTTTCAGTTTTTGCAGATAGAGTTTTTCATACCATAAATCTGCAACGCCGATAGTTAAAACTGGCAGCGTTAAATAAATGACTTGAGACAATTCAATTGCTCTATCGCCTTCGTCAATAACTTATCTAAAAATGTTTCATTAGTCATTAGTTAACAGCGAAAAACTAATAACTAATGACTAATGACTAATTAATCTAAGAAGCCCATTAATGTCGAGCTATCATCAATTTCGTTTGAAGCAATGGGCCGATTACCTCCCATTGTGGAGTAAACTTCATCAATGTGAAGAGTGCTGATTGCTATAGGGCGGGCACCGGACATACTGAACATTTCGCTGACTTGCATGGCGCTGGAGCCGATCGGGCGATTGCCGAGTGTAGCAACCACTTCAAAGTCGCTGGATTCGACAGGGCGATTGCCTACAATGCCGTAGGTTTCGCTGATGTGCAGGGTGCTAGTGCCGATCGGGCGCTCCCCCGAGATCGAGACGATCTCGCTGATGGTAAAATCGTCTGGCCCCACGGGGCGGTTGTCATGCAGGTGTGGCGGCTGATAAAGTTGAATTCCTGTTGCTTTGGCATCCGTGGGTTCTGTCGGTTGGCTTTTGGAACCTCCTTTGCCGCGGCGGGCGATCGCTTTGCCTTTGCCTGTACCTGTGCTCCTCGTATCCATAATTCTTTTCCTCGTTTATTGCTGTTGATTGCTGGGTTCGGACAACTGCTTTTGTGGGCTTTCTGCTTTCTATTTCGGCCGATGATTAAAATAATATTACAAAGTCTAACTATTTTTTTAACGAAATTGCAGAATCTCTGCATTTTTGTTAAGATTTATGGGTAATAGCTACATTTTCCTATGGTAACTGCGGCAGCATCTTTTCAATTGCAAGCGCCCTTCCAGCCCACAGGCGACCAACCGCTAGCGATCGAGCAACTTGTCAAAGGCATCGAAGCGGGCGATCGATTTCAAACCTTACTCGGTGCCACAGGTACGGGCAAAACCTTCTCCATTGCCTCGGTGATTGAAAAAGTTGGCAGACCCACCTTAGTCCTAGCACACAACAAAACCCTAGCAGCTCAACTGTGCAACGAACTGCGAAATTTTTTCCCGAACAATGCAGTCGAATACTTTGTCAGTTATTACGACTACTACCAACCTGAAGCATACATCGCCGTCACCGATACTTTCATTGAGAAAACGGCAGCAATTAACGACGAGATAGATATGCTGCGACACTCCGCCACGCGATCGCTCTTTGAACGTCGCGACGTAATTGTAGTTGCTTCAATTAGCTGCATCTACGGTTTGGGAATGCCCGCAGAATACCTGAAAGCTGCTATTCCTTTGCGAGTAGGAATGGAAGTCAACCAGCGACAAGTTTTGCGAGATTTAGTTAACGTCCAATACAGCCGCAACGATATAGATTTAGGCAGAGGCAAATTTCGCGTCAAAGGCGATGTTTTGGAAATTGGCCCCGCTTACGAAGATAGAATTATTCGCGTTGAATTCTTCGGCGACCAAATCGATGCCATTCGCTACGTTGACCCGGTAACAGGTAAAATCCTGCAAAGTTCAACGGCTTTAAATATTTATCCAGCGCGTCACTTTGTCACGGCAGAAGATAAATTAGAGGCAGCTTGCCAAGGAATAGAACTAGAATTAGAAGACCGACTGGCAGAATTTGAAAAAGAGGGGAAACTATTAGAAGCTCAGCGGTTGGAACAGCGCACGCGCTACGATTTGGAAATGCTGCGCGAGGTAGGTTACTGCAACGGAGTCGAGAATTATTCGCGGCATTTAGCAGGGAGAAAGGCGGGGGAACCGCCAGAATGTTTGATTGATTATTTCCCGAAGGATTGGATGTTGGTGATAGATGAATCTCACGTCACAGTGCCACAAATTCGGGGGATGTACAACGGCGACCAAGCCCGCAAAAAAGTATTGATCGAACACGGTTTCCGCTTGCCCAGCGCGGCAGATAACCGCCCTTTGAAAGCCGAGGAATTCTGGGCAAAAGAGAATCAGTGCATCTTTGTTTCTGCTACGCCTGGGGATTGGGAAATGGAAAAATCTGAAGGCAGGGTGGCAGAGCAAGTTATTCGCCCTACCGGAGTAATAGACCCGACTATTTTTGTGCGCCCGACGGAAGGACAAATAGACGATTTGTTGGGGGAAATCAAGGAGAGAGTAAGTCGGGACGAGCGAGTGTTGGTGACGACTTTAACGAAGCGGATGGCGGAGGATTTAACCGAATATTTGCAGGAGAGGGCTATTAAAGTCCGGTATTTGCACTCGGAAATTCAGTCGATTCAACGCATCGAAATTATCCAAGATTTGCAGGATGGTAAGTTTGATGTATTGATTGGCGTTAACTTGCTGCGGGAAGGTTTGGATTTGCCGGAAGTGTCGCTGGTGGTAATTTTGGATGCGGATAAAGAGGGGTTTTTGCGATCGGGACGTTCCTTGATTCAAACGATTGGAAGGGCGGCGCGGCACGTTCAGGGACAGGCTATTTTGTACGCGGATAATTTGACGGATAGTATGGTTAAGGCGATCGACGAAACTGATCGACGCCGGGGGATTCAGCTAGCGTACAATAAGATGCACGGGATTACGCCACAGCCGATCGCGAAAAAGCGATCGAGTAATGCGATTTTGGCATTTTTGGATGTGTCGCGCAAGCTGAATTCTCAGCAGTTGGAGGAGGTTTACGAACAGGTAAACGAGTTATCTTTGGATGAGATTCCTCAGTTAATCGGGCGGTTGGAAGCGCAGATGAAGGCGGCGGCTAAGAAGTTGGAGTTTGAGGAGGCGGGTAAATTGCGCGATCGGATCAAGCATTTGCGGGATAAGCTATTGGGACATTAAGGAAGAGTGGGAGGATATGATGTTCGATCGCATTACCTTCGATCCAAAAATTATGGGAGGAAGAGCTTGCATTCGAGGAATGCGAATTACTGTTTCTTTGGTAGTAAGTTTAGTAGCCAATGGGATGAGTGTAAAGGAAATCTTGGCAGCTTATCCTTATTTGGAAGCTGAGGATATTAAAGCTAGTCTTCAGTATCAACTCTCAACCTCAATGCTATGAATGCACCCACTCGTTTAGAGTTTCCCATTGCTAAGGCGCAATATCTCTTCAGCAGTGCTACGGAAGCAGGAGTAGGCGGAGATAAGCAGAAATTCTGGCGGGAGGTAATGGGGTTTGAGTCACCGGAGGCGATTCGAGACGCAATTATAGCCCAAATCTCGCTAGAATTGTTACAGCCAGCCGGACAGAATGACTATGGAGAACGCTACCAAGCTATTATTTTAGTTACAGGGCGATCGGGGGTATCTTGGCAAATACGTACAGGCTGGATTGTTTTATCTGGTGAAGATATTGCTAGATTTGTTACCGCATTTCCTCAACGCTTTGGGAGACAGCAATGAGCAAATTTCAGTTATTGGATGCAGTGACTTTAACCGAAGCAGTCGCCCTCGCTGATGGCGAGATTGCACCGCCACGAACAGCCGGGAAAATTGTTGAGGTTTTCAAGAACGGTGAAGCTTATTTAGTAGAATTATTTGGGGGATGGGTGAAAGCAGAAGTGGGCGGAGATTTTGTGCCTGCAACTCCGGATGAACCGGGCGCATTTATGGAAACGATTGGTGTTGAAACAGTTTATCCGCATCAGTTGCAATTAGTAAAATCTGCCGACGAAATGATGGGGATTCGAGAGCATTTACTGTCGGTTTTAAATAATTTACCTGACGAGTTAGTGGCAGAAGTCTGCGATTTTGCCGAGTTTTTGCAGGAAAAACAGCAAAAAGTGCGATCGTATTAAGCATTTAGGTGAAGTGCGATCGCCCTTTACCATTGTCCTATTTTTTGGATGGGAAGGGCGATCGCACTTTTTACCAGATTCCTAGCCTTTGGGCTGATTCGCGATCAAATAACTCTTTGTCTGAGCGCTATCATCAGAAAGGTTAGATAGCTATTAAGCTTGTCCAAACTTAGCTATGAAATCGTAAATTTGGTCATTACTCAGGTGGCTAAAGTCTGGCGGGTTAACTATGCCCCTGGCTTTGACTACCTCTTGGGCTTTGGCAATCAGTTCAAGCTTTTCCTGATTCAAGTCATCTATTTTCTGGGGTTTCTGTGCTTGAAGATTTGGAGCAAGCTCAGAAACCATACGGAGTATCTCCCAACCATGAGGATGATCGAGCAGCTTTTCGAGTAGCGCTCGCGCGTCATTGTGTGATATCATTGATTTTGTAGCTCAAAAACGACAAGAATCTCTAGAACGGCTGGATACAAGTCTGTGCAGTCGCTTCAAGATTCATAAGAGCGTCCCTATTACTTGCCGGTGTTAGGGACGTTCTTTATTATAAGCACAGTTGCCAGCTAGGGGTCAAGGCTTTGTATGATTTTTTTTGTCAACAATAGCTCCTATTAATGATTTGAGATAAAATTATTGTGTAATAAGAAGTTTTCCACAATAATGGTAAAATTTTAGGGTGGTTATTTGCCTATATTTGGGCTACCTTACGGACAGTAGATAAACCTCAAACCCTATCAGGGATTGAAACCTGAAGGAACGTAACAAGCTTGAATGTGCTTAACATCGTTACAAATTATATAAATCCCTGTTAGGGATTGAAACACCAGGAGATTTTCTTTAAATTGTACAAATATACTTACGCTCCCCCAACTTTTATTAATCCCTAATAGGGATTGAAACTAACTGGTGAGGCATTACCTCACATTGAGATGACGGAATATGAACTATAGTAAGGTTAGTCTTATGTACGATCGCCCCTCAACCTCTCTGACTTTTCATCCTCTTCACTTCAAAAATTTCCACAACGCCCGCCAATTTTATATATTTGTAATTCCCAGCGCTGGGAATCGCGATTCCTCAACCCCTCTGACTTTCCATGCTGTCCACCTGATTCGCCATCTTCTTGCTAGCAAGATTTTGGCGATCGCCCTAACATCCATCTTTCATCCGCGTTAATCCGCGTGCATCTGCGGTTTCAATACTCCTTCATCGCCTACTGACCGATCGCGACAGCATCGGTATTGCCAGAAAAAGCCGGACTAATAAACTCATCCTTCTCCTCGGCTGTGATGAAACCCTGATCTACCGGTAGCTGCATGACTTCCCTCAGAAAACCTCTGAGCACATCTAATACTTGAGTGCGATCGCATTCAAAAACCTTTTCCCAACCAGAAGTTGCAAACTTCCTCAACTAAAACTTACGCAGGGGAACTCAGAAACCGGGTTTTTTGCGATAAAACTTCGTTACAGCCTGCAGATTCACTAAAAAACCCGGTTTCTTTGGCGGAGTGCCTAAGTTCTGTCTATGTAATTTTCGCATATTAAAATGGTAAGTTGGGTTTTGTTACCTCAACCCAACCTACTAATAAACTTACGGTGTCGGGTTCGGATACTTAGCGTGCACCGCATCGATTTCCGCTATAATCTCCCGATCCAAATTCACCTCCAAACTACCGATATTTTCCTCCAACTGTTCGAGACTTGTTGCACCGATAATTGTGCTAGTCACAAACCAGCGGGATCGCACATACGCCAAAGCCATCTGCGCCGGACTTATCCCATGTTTCCCCGCAATCTCAACATACGCTTTCACCGCATCGTTCAGATTAGTTTTATCGTAACGCTGACCAAACCCAGCGAATAAAGCCAACCTAGAATTTTCGGGAATTCCATTCAAATATTTACCAGTTAACAGCCCAAATCCCAAAGGACTGTAAGCCATCAATCCCACATTCTTAAAGCGGCAAGTTTCTGCTAAATTTAGGTGAAATGTCCGATTGCTCAAACTGAAAGCATTCTGAATCGAAACAACTTTCGGCAAACCGTGTTTTTCAGCCAAAGTGCAGAACTCGCCAACTCCCCAAGGCGTCTCGTTACTCAAACCCAAATAGCGGATTTTCCCAGCTTTAATTAAGTCAGCAAATACTTCTAACTGTTCCAAAATCGGTACAGTTTCGTGCTCTTGGGCGATGTCGTAATCCGGCGCGCCAAATAGCGGCACGTAGCGATCGGGCCAGTGGATCTGATAGAGGTCGATATAGTCGGTTTGCAAGCGCTTCAGGCTGTCATTCAGCGCTTTTTCGACATTTGGGCGATCGATCTGATTTTTCCCTTCCCGAATCCACTTTAATCGAGTGCTTCTGCCCGCTACTTTAGTCGCTATAATGACTTTATCCCGCTGCTGTTTCGCCAACCATTCCCCGATATATTCCTCTGTTTTTCCCTGAGTTTCCGGCTTTCCAGGGACGGGATACATTTCTGCCGTATCGATAAAGTTGATGCCTTTGGCGATCGCAAAATCGAGCTGTTGGGCCGCTTCTGCAACGGTGTTCTGCTGGCCGTAAGTCATCGTACCCAAACAAATCTCAGATACTGATAAGTCGCTGTCGCCGAGTTTTTTGTATTTCATGATTTCCCTTACCGTAAAAATAGCTTATTCTATATTACGGAAAAATTTGGATTTAGTTGAAGCTGCGCCCATTAATATACTTTTTGCATAAATCTTTGAGAGATATGGTCAACCGCAGATATAAGGCAGATAAACACAGATGAACGCAGATAATTTTTTGATTGGAAAGCTGGGAAGTGCAATAAGTCTACTCTCCCTCGATCCTCTTTTACTCTGAGCACTCTGCGCCCTCTGCGGTAAAAATATCTTCAAAAATATTCGCAGGTAAATGTTAATATAAATAATTCCTCTCCCTCTGATGTATGAGTAGTCGCAAGCCAAAAGTTCCGTTTGTAAATCTCTCCCTGCAACACCAGCCAATCCAATCCCAAATAGAACAAGTAATGGGAAAAATTATTGAGCAAGGAGACTTTATTTTAGGTCAAGCACTCGCCGAATTTGAAACAGCATTTGCAGCAGCTTCTGGAGTAAAATACGGCGTAGGAGTGGCTTGCGGAACAGATGCGATCGCTCTGGGACTCCAAGCTTGCGGCATTAATCCGGGCGACGAAATTATCATACCCGCTAACACCTTTATTGCCACCGCGATCGCTGTCCTCCAAGCCAAAGCTATACCTATTCTTGTAGATTGCGACCCGGAAACCGCCCTGATTGACCTCACAGCAGCCGAAACAGCAGTTACCTCGAAAACTAAAGCAATTATCCCCGTACACCTCTACGGTCAAATGGTATCGCCCCGGCAGCTTTTAGATTTTGCGAAGCGCCACGATTTAATCATATTTGAAGATGCCGCCCAAGCGCATCTAGCTTCCAGAGAAGGATACCGCGCCGGTGCCATTGGCAAAGCAGCAGCCTTCAGTTTTTATCCCAGCAAAAACCTCGGTTCTTTTGGCGACGGCGGGATGTTAATTACTAACGATGCAGAGCTCGCAGAAAAAATGCGAACTCTCCGCAATTACGGAGCACCCAGTAAATATTTGCACACAGAAATTGGCAGCAACAGCCGCCTCGACAATTTGCAAGCGGCCGTGCTCAATGTTAAATTACCTTACTTAGAAAAATGGAATCGCGATCGCGCCGACGCCGCCCAACACTACAATACTCTACTAGAACCCCTGAAACACAAAGGCATTGTACCCATCGCCAACCACAGCAGCAGCGGTCACATTTATCACCTCTATGTTATCCAAATTACTGAGGAAAGCTCGATCGACCGCAACACCCTTCAGGAAAAACTCGCCCAACACGGCATTCAAACAGGCATACACTATCCCGTACCTTGCCACCTGCAACCCGCCTACCAAAACTTAGGCAATCGGGGCGACTTCCCCCGCGCAGAAACCCTGTGCCAACAAATTTTATCATTGCCAATGTATCCCGGATTGAGCAATACTCAGATCGAGCAAGTTGTTCGGGCGATCGTACTATCATTGAATTGCTAATTGTTCATAAAATTTATGCGGCAGGTGTTTCAAGCAGTAAGGTGCGGTTCTCCAAGAGTTTTGGTGGGGAATTAACAAATCTTTAACTCACACTTTAAAACCCGAAAGCGTTGCGAATCCAGCGCGGCAATCTTAAAACTTCTCAAACCATGCACATCCAGCGCAAAATTCGCATTGTTTTCAAGCGATACCTCCTGACGGAAGGTATCACGGTGCTCCTAGTGCTGCTGTACGCCCCCTTGCTAGTACACTGGTACGACGGCTGGTTGAACAAAAGCATCAGCCTCGAACACGAATATTTCAGCCACGGACTAATTGGTTTGCCCTACGCAGGTTATATTGCTTGGATGAACCGAAAGTCCTGGCGCAGCTTGCCCAACTCACCGCATCCTTTGGGAGGCTTTTTACTGGTACTAGCCACGCTTTTTTATCTGAGTCGCTTGAGCGATTTAGTAAATTTATCCCTCCCCGTAATGCTAGCCAGCATTTGCTTATCTTTAAAAGGAATTTCCGGCTTGCAATTGCAGGCGATGCCGCTTTTGTTCGTATTTCTGGCCTCGCCGAACCACATTCCTTACCTCATAGAACCCTACGCCTTGCCCTTACAGCAATTCATTGCTGAAGCATCAGGCTGGATATTAATTAAGATTGGTATCAACGTGAGAGTGGAAGAAATTTATCTGTACGTAAACGAGCACATTGTAGAAGTTGCTCCCCACTGTGCAGGCTTAAAAATGCTGTTTACCAGTCTTTACGTCAGCTTAATTCTGCTGGATTGGACGGGAGTTTGGAACTCTCGCAAAAAAAGTATTTTGTTTTTAGTGATTACATCCATTATTAGCATCACTTCCAACATTTTTCGCAATACTTTGCTAACTTACTTTCACGGAACCGACAGAGAGGCGCTTTTTACTTGGCTACACGCCGGATGGGGCGGAGATTTGTATTCTGCTTGTATACTAGGGTTATTGGTACTTCTCCTCAACGGGATGGAAAAGTATTTCCCAAGTCAGTCTGGCAATTAATGAAACAGATGATTTCAGCACAGAAACTACTGCGGCGGTATCAATTATCTAAAATTATGGTACTGGTGTTTTTGCTGGTATTAGTTGGGGCAGTAGCAATTCCCGGCTACGCGACGGGAAGGTGGCCTTGGACAAACCCGCCAACCCTTGCCAATCTCAAGCAATTAAGAAGTGTGCGCCAAAATGGGATAAAAATTCCTGGGTGGCAGGTTATAGCCGTTCAGAATAACGTCCAAATTGGCACTCACAGATGGTTAGTTGAAGAAATTAAAAAAGATAAAACAATTGCCATTTTATTGCTGTTGCCTCAAAATTACCCCAAAAACCAGCCCCAAGTGGAATGGCTAGATATCGATGGATTTCACCGATGGCAAACCGATTCTCATCGCACTTTGAGGTTTACAGTAAAATTAGCACCAATACCCGACCAGCCACCGCCTACTGTCGAGGCGAGGTTTTTCCGAAGCTGGACTCCCCAACAAACTTTTGCTGTCGTGCAATGGTACGCTTGGCCTAACGGGGGTTCTCCAGCAACCAGCCGTTGGTTTTGGGAAGACAGCATTGCTAGACTCTCGAACCGCCGCGCCTCTTGGGTTGCTGTCAGTATCATCCTTCCCATTCAACCGCAGGGCGATATTAAGATAGCTCAACCATTGCTGGAATCTCTTGCCGAAAGTGTTCAGGCTAAATTAATTACAGAAACTTTTCGGTTTGAGTAAGCAGGTAGGTGCAAATAAATCAGCCTAGGGCGTGGGCCGATTTTGCCAAAATCAACGGCTTCCTATTCAGTTGACCGCTTGACAGTTGACCGCAAGAGGGCGACCTCTACCTGGAAGTCCGAGGATTGGAGTAATGAATAGTCGGATTTTAATTTCTCCCTACAACGCTTGGGGCTTTAAACCCATTTTTTCTGGTAAATATTCGGATTCAACTCGCCCCTAAAATATCTTATTGTTTTTTCTCGTCGCTATATTTAGATGAAACTTACAACTCAGGTCATTATTCAAAATAATACTTTTTTAAATCCTCTCAAAATGCGGGAAAAATTCACAATTAAAAATCGCCTCGCTTTTTCCTTGGCCGGCCTGTATTCAACTGCTTGGACTCTATCTTTTGCTGCTGTATTCTGGGGTTTTAATAGCAAAATTTTTTCGGAAACGGCTTTAGCTCAATCTGTTGTTCCAAGAGACGAGCGGCTTGTGGCGCCACCGCCACCGCCGCCGACCAATGTCAACGGGGATATTAACCCAGCTTTTCGGAATCGGCCCTACCGCCTGGGACCGGGAGACCAGATTTCTGTTCAAGTTCAGCGCTTCCCAGAGCTAGGTTTTACGGGTGCAATCAGCCCTGAAGGGGTAATTGTACTGCCGCTAATCGGAACAGTAAATGTGCGCGGTCTTACCGTCGAAGAATCACAGCAGCGCCTCCGGGAGCGCTTTGGCCAATTTATCAAAAATCCTCAAGTCTCGGCTGCTTTGCTGGTTCAGCGCCCCGTAGTGGTGACAGTGACGGGGGAAGTGGCCAGACCGGGTTTTTATCCGCTGCAAACCCCCCAGCTTCCTGCGGCTTTGGCGGCTGCTGCTGGGACTAATCCTACGGCGGAACTGCGGGCGGTGCGGGTGCGGCGGACTCTGCCGGGAGGTGCTGTCGCGGAGCAAGTGGTTGATATTTTGACACCGCTGCAAACTGGTATTGCTCCGCCGGATTTGCGTTTGGAAGATGGAGATGCGATCGTTGTACCGTATAAACAGGTTACGCCCGATCGCAAATCCGATCAAGATTTAGCATCCAGGTACAGCCTCGCTGCTGCTGCTGTCCCCGTCCAAATCACTGTCACCGGAGAAGTCAGCAAACCGGGTTTTTACACGCTTCCGGCGGGTTCTGGTCGAATTTCGGCTGCTTTGGTGATTGCGGGGGGAGTCACGGGAAAAGCCGATTTGCGGGAGGTGCGAGTGCGGCGGACGCTGATGGACGGCTCGTCCGTGGAGGAACCAATCGACCTCTACACTCCCCTAGCAAACGGTAACGATTTGTTCGATTTTCCTTTGGCGTCGGGAGATGTGATTGTCATCCCGGAATTGGACGCTAGTACCAAAAACCTAGACTACGACAAAGCTCTGGTTTCGCGGTCTACCCTGATTAAGCCCAGGATCTACGTTCGAGTTTTGAGTTACGCTAGTGGTGGTTTGACCTCGTTCTACGTAGAAAATGGCAGCAGGTTTTTGGATGCTCTCAACAACTTGCCTGTTAATCTTGCTAACTTGCGGAAAATAGCCCTGATTCGGTTCGACGAAAAGCAAGGTAGAGCAATCAACCGTTCGATAGATGCTAAAGCTGCTTTGGAGGGCAATGTTTCTCAGAACCCGATGCTCGAAGATAATGATGTGATTGTTATTGGTAGGAATTTGGTAGAGCGCATTGGTTATGTACTCAATACTTTTACTCGACCATTCCGGGATACTTTGGGATTTATTCTGTTCTTTGAACAGTTGAGAAATGGGGTAACAGATTTGTTCGGCCCGTCACGTAATGATAGGTAGTCATACTATTTTCGATGTTCGATGTTCGATTTTCGATGGGGAATGACTTATACGATATGCGTTTACAACTTACCTACAGTTGCAGCTTTTGGGGAAATGGGTATCATTTGTCAGCAATCATTAGTTATCGTTAACAATTAGCAATCTAAAATCTAAAATCTAAAATCTAAAATCGTCATGACTTTATCCGTTGTCAAACGTTATTTAATTGCTTTCGACCAATACAAGTGGGTGGGACTGGCTACTCTCGCGGTGACTGTGGGGGTGTCGGGAGTAGTGGCTATGCAGCCAAAGCCGGCGCCAGTTTACCTTGCCATAGGTACGCTGGCCTACGACAGACCGAGCGTGATTTTTTCATCGACTACTACTAAAATTCAACAGGAAGGACAAGAAATAACTAAAGATATGCTGCTGGATACAAGGGTGGTTGAACCAGCAGCCGAAAAACTCATAAAACCGGAACAAAAATTAAACAAAGAAGAAGCGGCAGAAAAAGTACAAGCTTTGGCTAAAAAGCTGGCAAAAGATGTGCAAGTAAAGATGCCCAGTAAGAATAATGACCCCAGCGCTTTGATTCAAATATTGTACAAAAATGCCGATCGTAAACAAGCAGAAGCGGTGGTAAAGACGCTGATGAACGAAATGGTGCAACACAGCAAAAGTATTAATACTTCTAGACTGCGAGCAACGATCACCCAAATTAACCAGCGTTTGCCGAAAGTAACTCAGGAACTTAGAGAGACGGAAGCAAAACTTGAAGCCTACGAAAAACGAGAAGGAACTTCAATTTTAGCAGCTCAGAGCGGTGCTTTGCCGCAAGCGATTACCACCATCCAACAGCAGCAGCGGCAACTCCGCGTGCAGTTGGGAGGAATTGAAGCTCAAATTAACAGTTTGCAGGATCGCTTGGGATTGAATGTGGAGCAAGCTTACGTCGCTCAAGCACTCTCTGCCGATCCAATTATTGCCCAACTGCGAGTGCAATTGTTTTCGATCGAATCTCAGCTCAAAATTCTCCGCAGCGACTTGCAGGAGGAACACCCGAAAATTGTAGAATTGCTCAAACAAAAACTTGCTTTTGAGCAGCAGTTGCAGCAGCGACAATCTGAGGTACTCGGCGGTAACGGGGTGGCTGCTCCGCTCAGAAGTGCCGATCGAATTCGGGTAGACTCTTCTTTAGATCCGGCCAGACAGCAGTTAGCTCAAACTTTGATTGCTTTGCAAACGCAGCGGGATGCGGTGCAACAGCAACTCCAAGGAATCGAGAAAACTGAAAAACAATTGCGTCGGGAACACGCGACAATCCCCAACAAGCAGTTAGAACAAGCGCGGTTAGCCCAGCAAGTGGCGTTCAAAAAAGCTCTCTACGACAAGATGCAGTCGGCTTTGGTAGATGCTGAGGCGGCGGTAGCTGAGACAACGGGAAGTTTGAGAATCGCCCAATGGCCGCAAACTGATGACGTTGAGTCAAACAAGAGAGGTTTGCCGGTGATGCTTGCGGTGGGCGGATTTGTGGGATTGCTGCTGGGCGGGGGGTTGATATTTTTGTTGGGGATGCTCAACGGCAAGTTTTACAGTTGGGAAGAAGTGCGGGCGGCTTTGGTGGAAAAAGAGGTGCCGATACTGGGAGTTTTGCCTGAAGTGACGGTGTTTGATTCCTACGGCGATGAAATAATGCCGCTGGCCTTGGAGGTAAATTCTCCCTATTTGGAATTTTACGAGCGGTTGCGTACTAATTTGCGCCGGATCGGGAACAAACCGGTGAAGGTGGTGTTGCTGACTTCGGCGGCGCCTTTGGAGGGGAAAAGTTTTAGTGCTTACAATTTGGCAATTGCATCGGCTCGATCGGGTAAGCGGACTTTGCTAATTGAAGCAGATTTGCGATCGCCTTCTAATGTTGAATCTTTGAAAATCGCCGCCGATCCTTTGGCGACGGTGGAACCTTTGCACTATTACGGCAATATTAGCGAGTGCGTTCTTTTGGTTCCAGAGGTAGAGAACCTATACGTTGTACCGAGTCCCGGCTTTTTGCGGCAAGCCTCCGCCGTACTCGAATCGAGCGAAATGCGGAGATTGTTTGAGGATGTTCGCAACCGCTTTGATTTTGTGGTTGTGGATTCTCCGGCGTTGAGCGAGTGCAACGACGCGCTGACGCTGGAACCGTACACGGACGGTATGATTTTGGTGGCGCGGCCTGGTTACACTTTGTCTAGTATGTTGTCTGAGGCTGCAGATCAGTTGCTGGAATCTGAGGAGGACGAGTCGAATAAATCCGGGCCGCGGCTGTTGGGAGCGATTATTAACGGTGCTGACATTCCGGTCAAGTTCCGCAATGATATTGATATTGATGAATTGGAGTTGCCTTTGAGTGCGATCGGCGATCGCGCGATCGAAGTGCGAGCGAGGCAATTACCGCAGCCGTCAAAGCCTAAAAACAAGGCTATTAATAGTAAATTGAGATAATTTATTTGGCTTGATTCTTGTAAAGCAATCCTCAACCAAATGTGAATATTTTGTAGGTGCAATCTAAGCAGCTTAAGCCGAAAGCAGCGTTAACAGCCAGTCGATTTGAGATTTGAGATTTGAGATTGAAAAATTGACTCCACAGATGAATCTGGGAGCTGGAACTTCGGTCTAAAATTTTTTGCTTGTCAACAGTTAACAGTCAACAGTTAACAGTCAAAAGTCAAGCGTCAACAGTCATTACTTGAAAATGAGTCGATCGCACTATTGATTGGATTCCGGGCGTTTGGAGTGTTTGCTCTGAATAAACTGTTCCAAATCGGCGATCGCATCTTCAAAATCCGACAAATTAATTTTCGCAGGTCTAGTCTTCTTCGGCGGACTCGAAGACTGACTCGAAGGCTTAGCCGGAGGCAGTGGAGATTTAGGTTGTGCAGCTTGAGTGCTGTTCGATTCTATAGAATCGAACAATTCATCCAGGGACTCAAAAAATGATTGAGCCGAAGCCCGGCGTAAATCTTTCTGGTAGTCGTCATCCGTCATAAGCCACTCCATAGGGTCTAAAATTTGCCAACAAAGTCTGTCCGCCCCGGTGCGTGCAGATATTAGACATGAAAACCGACTAAAACAAGCAGGAGGAGAGAATTTAACCGGGCGGTGGGAATGCCTGCGGCCCAAGTTGCTGCCCCAATATAAAAACCACAACGGGCAGAGTCAGCCTTCAAACTGTATTTAACTGTACACCCGCCTAGTGAGTGATTTGAGACTTTGTGTAGACCCAGCTCAAAATCATCGACCCTGAAAAAATCTCAGTTAGGGCTCTTTCGTTGTCTAATTAACCCTAGTCTAGTCGAGAATAAGGAAACAGGACTTATGCAACTATTACCGCTGTTCAAGGGTTGCTATGGCAACGCGCCACCTCGAAAGGACGGACATACGGTGTTTTTTGCTTGAGTCCTAAGATTTCCAAGGCATTAGGAGAATTTAAGGTGACTCAGGGATTTGATTACGATTTAGCAATTATCGGCGCTGGCGTGGGCGGACACGGGGCGGCCATACACGCGGTTAGCTGCGGGCTGAAAGTGGCAATTATCGAAGCGGGCGACATGGGCGGGACTTGCGTCAACCGCGGTTGCATTCCCTCGAAGGCGCTGTTGGCGGCTTCCGGGCGAGTGCGAGATTTGCGGAATGCCCACCACCTGAAGACTTTGGGAATTCAATTGGGTAGTGTGGATTTCGATCGCGGGGCGATCGCAAATCACGCTAACACTATTGTTAGCAAACTTCGCGGCGACTTGACCAACAGCCTCAAACGTTTGAATGTCGATGTCATCCAAGGTTGGGGCAAAATTGCCAGTGCTCAAAAAATTACCGTCGAAACCGATAAAGGCGAGAAAACTATTACCGCCAAGGATATTATTCTCGCCCCCGGTTCAATTCCTTTCGTCCCCCCTGGGATAGAAATTGACGGGAAAACTGTATTTACCAGCGACGATGCTGTCAGGTTGGAATCGCTGCCGAAATGGATTGCAATTATTGGCAGTGGCTATATCGGTTTGGAGTTTTCCGATATTTACACCGCACTGGGCTGTGAAATTACGATGATTGAAGCTCTAGATCAGTTGATGCCGACTTTCGATCCAGATATTGCTAAGTTAGCAGAACGAGTGTTAATTGCACCTCGCGATATTGAAACAAAAGTGGGTGTTTTGGCTAAGAAGATTACTCCTGGTTCGCCGGTGATTATTGAATTAGCTGATTTCAAAACTAAGGAAGTTGTCGAAGTTTTGGAAGTTGACGCTTGTTTGGTAGCAACTGGCAGAGTTCCTGTGAGCAAGAATTTGGGATTAGAAACTGTTGGCGTGGAAACGATGCGCGGTTATATCCCAGTTAACGATAAGATGCAGGTTTTGGCGGCGGGAGAACCGGTGCAGAATTTGTGGGCGATCGGTGATGTTAATGGCAAGATGATGTTAGCGCATTCTGCGTCTGCTCAGGGAATTGCTGCTGTGGAAAATATTTGCGGGCGAGCTCGCGAAGTTGATTATTTGAGTATCCCGGCGGCGGCTTTTACTCACCCAGAAATTAGCTATGTGGGGATGACGGAACCTGCGGCTAAAGAGTTAGGAAAAGCTGAAGGGTTTGAGGTAGCTTCTGTCAAGACTTATTTTAAGGGAAATTCTAAGGCTATTGCTGAAGGGGAAACCGACGGTACAGCTAAGGTGATTTTCCGGAAAGATACTGGGGAGTTGTTGGGAGTTCACATTTTCGGTTTGCACGCTTCGGATTTAATTCAGGAAGCGGCAAATGCGATCGCCCAGCGCGATTCTGTGAACACTTTAGCATTCCGAGTGCACACGCACCCGACGCTTTCGGAAGTGTTGGATGAGGCGTTTAAACGCGCGGCTGGAGCGGGAAGCCATTAATTTGTAGGGGCTGTTTTCTTGTTTTATATCCCCGACTTGTTGAATAAGTCGGGGATTTCGGTATACTGTTTTAAGGCGGTGGTAGAGTGCCGATCGCATTTTGGGCTAATTCTAGAAATTCTTCAGCTTGGGCGATAGATTCTGCGGCTTGATCGCTGGTAACGGCATCAAGTTCGCCGTAATCTCCAGCATTTCGCAATTCCTGAGCTCTGATGAGATATTGGTGAAACTTAACAGCAACTCTTCCTGTACGAGCAAATTCTCGGCCAAAGGCACTAATGACTGCGGAATGTTTAGAAAAAGATAGTCCTTCACCTTCTAAAAATGCTTCGGCGATATAAAACATAGTGTAGTAGGCGCGAGAGGCTGCATAATCCGGGTATTCGCCATCTAACATTAACTTAGCCGCTGAAAGGCTTTGACGGGCTTTTGCGAGTAAGTTTAATTGAGCCGATGTCATATTAAAATTCCCTCTTTACGGATATTTCTGAGCAAAGGGCCTTGATAATTAGTGAATTTTTCTTCATTCATAAACTGGCAGCTAATCACTTCATCATTTTGGAGGGACAAATCTGCTACAATCTGAAGAGTTCTATCAATTTCTTCGCCCGCTTGAACAGGCGCTTTTAGAACTACTAACACATCTATATCTGAGTCGGGATGTGCATCCCCTCGCGCTTGGGAACCGTAGAGCACCAGTTGCGTGAGGCGATCGCCGTAAAGTTGCTCGAAGTGCGATCGCAGTTGCATCAGTATGTTCTTAAGTTTATCGTTAATGCTCATATTTGTTATAAAAAATTGGAGGGCGATCGGACTTTGATTAATTCACTTAAGATGAGATATTTGTCAGGAACCACTGTTAAGAATTACCTCAGCAATGTCTTGGCGTGTAGCACCGAAGATAAGCAAGGTACGAATCAGGAGATCCAGGGAAGCGGAAGGATCGCCAGCTTCCATTTTAGCAACTCTTGACTGGCTAGACTTAATTTTCTGGGCAAGCTCGTGCTGAGTCATCTGTTGGCTAATCCGGTTTTGTTTGATGGCTTTACTCAGTGCAAGTTTCATTTCTATGAAAGCAATTTCTTCTGATGAAAGTCCGAGAAATTCCTCTACTGTCCCGATAGTCCATCCTGCTGCTTCTAAGCGTTGGCGTTTAGCTATGTCCATAAAATACCTTCTAGATTTAACTTGAAATTTCGTCGTATTGCTTCAAGCGCTTTTTACATTTTTCAATTATAGAATCCGGTGTTTTGTTCGTGGTTTTGTTAAATACATCCACTATAATAATAGCATCTACATCAATTCGATAAATGATGCGCCAATCTTTGCTTGCCTGTGAATCAGCTAGACGGATTTCGTGACAATGAGCTCCGATGCTTGGCATAGGGCGAGAGAATGGCATGGATAGGCTTTCGCCATCCTGTAGCTTCGCAGCAGAAATCCGGCTTGAATACGCGCATCAGTAGAAAATGGCGGTGTTTTTACTTCCCCACTAAGCCAGACAAGGGGTTTGCTTTCCGAATCTACCATCTATATTTTGGGTTTTTTTAGATGGTATGTCAAATCAGACATATTGGCAATACAGCTTGCCTTATAAAGAGAAGGTCGATCGTATTTCAATCAGAATATTGTAAATCTGGCTGAATTTTGGCAACAACAAAACGGGGTTCGATATCAATTAGCCAGTTTTCATCAACTACTTTCAGATTAGCATCTCTAAGGGGCGACCGCATTACTCACTACTTAGGTGCAATAGTAAACTCAACTGAGCTGCCAGTTGAAGTAAGATAGGCTGATGAGGGTACCATTCCGAAAAAAATAGGTTCTAAATCGAGTGTTTTCCCGTTGTTTAGAGTTATTTGTACCGGATATTCAACTCCCGCAGCTATATCAACATATGTTCCTCCTTCAGCAGTGCATCTAGGCGATATTCCTATATTCCAAACTGCAATTGGCTTACTATTACAGCTAACTACCATTTTCCTGGAAGGAGTACCGATATAACGTTTAGCTATAACTTTTGTTTGGAATCCAGGGCACTCTTGCTTAGCTTGGCACTTCACAAAAACTTTTGACAGTTCTTTTTTATTTTCTTCAGTAACTCCGATCGCCGTTTCTTGAGCTGGGCGAATTAAGGTTATTTCTCCTTGGGATTGTACTATTTCATACCAATTGCTACTATAGTTTTTAATTCCTATTGTTCCGAGTACATGGCACGAACCAAATTCTAAATCATAAAACTTTCCTGAAGGAAGTTTACCACAAAAAATTTCTACCTCTTCAAAATCCGTGACCTGGGTGGAGCTAGATAATGCCACAAGTGCTGGATCGGGTGGAATCTCTGTCACAGTGAATTGACCAATGTAAGGCCCTTTGACTATATCGCGAGTCATACTTTCACCAATCATAAAGCTGGTGTAAGTATTTTTGCCTGCATCACCCAAGGTAAGTAATAAATTACCTCCCTTACCTACTTTTTTCAAGAGGCTTTCATGCTGTTTACCCTGCAAGTCAAATAATTTACCGAATAATTCACTCACAATTTTATCGCCGTCAACATCATAGACAATCGATGCAATTTGCAGTAAATTTGCTCGCTTCCCGAAACAATTCATTAAAGTAATAAAGGAGTTATCACCTTCTTTCTGCTTAATTAAATCTCTGTCACAATCATCTCTCAGTAAATTTGCTTTATTTAATTTAGTAGCTATTCTAATCATTTTTTCTTTTGGCGTTTCAGTTGCATTTCCCCCTATTTTATTTCCCCCTGCTTTTAATTGATTAAGATCGAGCCAGGTATCAAATGCCGCAAAAGCATTTATGACTGCTACCCCCCTATTCCAACCATAAGCTCCAAATTCATACTTGCCGTTTCTGTTATACTTAATGCCTGGGGACATAATTACATCGTAAGTACCAGGTTTCCAACTCCCTATTTTCGGCTTGAGAAGCTCACTAAATGGTTCACTCGGTAATTGGTTGTCTATGAATGGTAAGTTTATGTCAGTTGATAAGAATATTTCTTCGGCAACAATATCTGATTCACGGATGCCACCATTTTTGTAATCTTCTAAAGTGACATTTTGAAAAGGGGGAAATTTCCCAGCAGGAAGAACTAATACCTGTTGGGCGACTGGAGTAGTCCCAGAAATCTTGATTCCATCTGAGGTTGATTCCAATTCTAGTCCATGTAAAACTAGAGGTGTATCCTGACCAAGAAGCACCGAATTTCTATCTAATTGCTTGGCAATCTCATATTTAATTTTGCTCGTTCCTGATTGAGCACTGGCTGGTGGCACTAACCAGTCAAACAACCCATGTTTTGAATTAATATTATTAGCAGCAACCAAATTTTTGAAATCGCTATTAAGTTTTGATGTGGGTTGAGATTGTATTACAGTAGGTTCGTCGCTAACTTCAGCACTTCCAATATTTTTGAGCATGAACTCTTTAAAAGCATTAGCACGGTCAACAGTTAAAAAAGAGCCTACTTGTATTGCCTGCTTACCTGTTTTCTCTCTTGTTATTGGGAACGCATCTTGACAAAATTTAGATTTTATTTTTTGTAGGTTACTCTCGTTGTAATCAACAAAAACAGGATACAGTTTGACAGGATAGGCTTTGGGATCTGCGGGTAATGAGTCACCGCACACGGGTGTCGGAAATTCTACTTGATCAAAAGGGTTGGCCGAATTATTAGGTTTTACTTGTGTTACTACAGGACTAGGTTCTGAAGGGGTAGTAGCGCTGGGAGATTTTGCGAACTGAGATTTTGCTACTGACAGAGCAATGTCAGAGGATAGATCGATCGCTTTTTCGTCTAAAATTGACTGAGACTCCGATACCAGCTTCACTAGCTCTTGAAATTTAGAATTTTTACTAACAGCTTTAAACACAGAAACACGCTGCTCGAAAGACAAGCTAGAAAATATAGGGTTCATAAACACCAAACTTCTAGCCGTTGACTCAAAGCTCAATTCAGGCTGCTCGCGTTCGCCTGGAATCACAAAATCCAGCAGCCTGATTTCATTACCAAATTTAGCTGCGACAACAGAATTAGACTGACCTGATGGCTTCGGTATTCTGATCTTTGTGCCATTAGATTTAAGGGATTTGGCTTCAGCAAAGGTCATAACCTGACCCGCGCCTAAATCAGCTTGTCCAGATGGTGTGCTAGTAACTTTAATTTCTAATCTGGCGGTGGGAAACTCCAGTTTTTTTTCAAACAAAGTTTCCGTCATTGAACAGCTATATGTCAAGAAGACTGTCAGGAAAAATAGAGTCGAGATTTTTGCGAATCTTCGTACTGTGTTTAAATATTTCACTTCGCTTGCCTACAAAGTTTATATGTCATTGTCAGTTATAATTACCTTATTTCTAGAATATAATCCCAATTAAGTCAAGTCGGAAATGAAACAACCTACCAAAGTAGGATTAAGCCGGAAAAGTAGGATAAAATCAGTAAAAATCCGACACCTAGCCTACCTATGGACGCTCAGGAAATCTTAAATTTGGCCGATGACTTAGTTTTTGCCAATACCGGAAAACACTTAGAACCTCTACAACACTCTATACTTCGTAGTGCTTGGCAAGGTCAGAAATACTCAAAAATAGCAGATGAATTTCACTGTACGGAAGGTCACGTCAAGGATGTGGCATCGGAATTATGGCAGCTATTTTCCAAAATATTAGGCGAAGAAGTCAATAAAGCAAATTTTAGAGTCAGATTGGAACAAGTAAAATTATCAAATCTCTGGAACTTCAATAAAGATTTTGTACACATTGGTAACGTCAATTTCTGTGAAAATAATTCACACTCCCCAAAATTCCCCCATTCACCAACCGATGAAGAACCTCTAAACAAAGGCAACACTGAACCAAAATTGCGTCAATTCTTAGCTGAAATGCCTAAGTCTGGCATTTTCTACGATCGCACCACCTCTCTCACCACCCTCAAACAGTGGATTCTCCACGAAAACACCCGCTTACTCGCCATACACGGCATAGTCGGCATTGGCAAAACCGCACTCGCCGCACAACTTGTCGAACAAATCAAACATGAATTTGATTTCGTCATCTGGAGAAGTCTCGCCACATCTCCACATCTGCCAAGACTTCAAACAAGTATAATCGAATGTTTTAGTAGGGGCGGTGCCCCCGTACCCGCCCCAGAGGAAAAAGCAACCACAGGGGGATTGCCCCTAATAGAATACTTGCAAAAATACCGCTGTCTGCTGATACTTGATGATGTACAAAATATCAATAGCAGCGGACAACTCGCTGGCAATTACCAACCTGGATATGAAGATTACGGCACGCTATTGAGACAAGTAGGAGAATTATCTCACAATAGTTGTTTGCTCCTACTCACTTCGGAACAACCCAGAGAAATCGCTGCCTTAGAAGGCAAAAATCAACCCGTTCGTTCATTACAACTCAATGGTTTAGGTGCGGGCGCGGAGGAAATCCTGAGAGAAAAAGGTTTAGCGGAACATGAAAAATGGTCAGAATTAATTAAACAATACAGAGGCAATCCCTTGTGGTTAAAAATAGTGGCTACAATGATTCAAGATTTATTTGACGGCAGCCTATCGGAATTTTTATCTGACGATTTACTATTTTTAGGTGATTTAGAATCTTTACTGCATCAGCCATTTAATCGCTTATCCGAGTTAGAAAAACAGGTAATGTCATGGCTAGCGAGTGAAACCGCGCCAGTTTCCATCTCAAAAGTGCCAGAGAATCTGCAATTATCTCGATCGCAATTTTGGAAAGTTATGCAATCCTTGGGACGGCGTTCATTAGTTGAAAAAATCCCGGAGGGCGATCGCACATTTTTCAGCCTTGGGCCCGTACTAAAAGAGTATGTCAAAACTAACTATTCGCGTCCAAACTGTGAGTAATAAAAAATTATATTGTCGTCCAGTGAATTATCTTGAACTTAGAAATGTGCGATCGACCTTTTGGTAAAATTTGGCAATGCGCGATCGACCTTTGTTTATTAAATTGGCTTTTCAGTCCTCTTTTAGAGGACTTTTGCTATGAGACGGGGGTTTTCAACCCCTGGCGGACTTGCGGGTTAGCGAAACAATTTTGGCAGCCCAAAAGTGCGATCTCCTACGAGATAGCTACGCTGCACGCACTTTTTCCACATCATTCTCTAATATGGAATCCAATCTAACTTATCGAGCCATTCTTCAGCGTCAGTAGTTTCCCAAATAAAATGAATTGTTTCTGCCCATCTGCCGATACTTCCACTTGGACGCACCCAAACTAATCCCCAACTTTGTCCCCCTGCAGCCCAATGTTCCTCCAAATGTCCGGGAATACTTTTGCGATTATCCGTCACTAATAGTCGTTTCGATGATTCCAAATAAATGAGAATCTCTGGATCTAATGTCCCTAATGGCGGTGCATTTGAATCACCCACCCGCAAAATATCTATCTCCGGATCGAGGTTTAAAACAGCACTTTTGAGCTTAGGAGGCAAATTTTCATCGAGTAAAAAACGAATTTTCACTTCAGGTTAAGTAACTCCTGTTCTCGCTGTGCTTTGATTGCTCTCAAACGCAATGCTAGAGGAGATGGATTAGCCAACCATTCCTGATAGCGTTCTTCCCGCCACTTCGCCAGCCGCAACATATAAGCATCCATCTGCTTGCGATTTTGCAGATAATAAGTTAGCGTCGCGTAAATTTTCTCTAAATTCAAACTTGGTAATTCTTCCAGAATTTGGTCTGGCGAATATCCATCCAAGTAATATTTAATTACATCGTCAATGCCGATCCGATGTCCTTTGATGCGGATGTCATCGGGGTCGAGAAATTCAAAATAGTCTTCTAGTTGCATCGGTTAATCTCCGAATACTTAGTTAATCGCATTTTATCATAAATTGAAAAGGGCGATCGACCTTATATAATAGAAACTTGTTACGATCGCCCTTTATCCCCCTATCATGCTTCAAATCCGCCGCCGTCCCCCCAGCACATCCGTCTCCGTCCTCTACCTCAGCTACCAAATCGCCGTACCCGACGCCGAACCCCAGCACATCCTCGAAGAAATCGTCTGGGAAAAAGAAGCTGAAGTCGCCCAAAAGCGCGATCGCACCCCGTTATCCGATCTTCACAAAAAACTCCCCTTTGCACCGCCAACCCGCGATTTTCTTGCCGCCCTTAAAAACGGCAAAACCACACCCGCTATCATCGCCGAAGTTAAAAAAGCTTCCCCCAGCAAAGGCGTAATTCGCGAAGATTTCGATCCAGTGGCGATCGCCCTAGCTTACCAACAAAACGGCGCCAGTTGCATCTCCGTACTCACCGATGAAAAGTTCTTTCAAGGCAGCTTCGACAACCTCGCTAAAATCCGTACCGCCGTCGATTTACCCTTACTTTGCAAAGAGTTTATTATCTATCCCTACCAAATCTATCTCGCCCGGATTCACGGCGCCGATGCTGTATTGTTAATCGCAGCCATTCTGTCAGATAAAGACTTACAATACTTTGTGAAAATTGTCAAGACTTTGGGCATGACAGCTTTGATAGAAGTTCACACTCTCGAAGAACTCGATCGAGTATTAACCCTAGAAGGTGTCAACCTGATCGGTATCAACAACCGCAACCTAGCAGACTTTTCCGTCAGCCTAGAAACTACCACTCAACTATTAGCCTCGCGCCAAACCGAAATCCAAGCAAAAGGCATCCTCATCGTCAGCGAGTCAGGAATCCACACTCCAGACGACCTAACTCAAGTTGCCAGTGCCGGATCTCAGGCCGTCCTCATCGGCGAATCTCTAGTCAAACAGCCCGATCCGGGTGCTGCTTTAGCCTCCCTTGCCGATCGCCCTCCCAGCCTGTGAAAGGCGAGACCGCTTGACAAACCACCCTTAATTCTGATAAAAAATGATTAAGTAGGTAAATAATGAGAATTTCTAGCCTGCATCGACTCAAGCGCTACTGTAAAAAAGAAATAGCACTCACAGCTATATTGCATAGAAATATTTTGCCACAAAGCAATTAAATCTATTCTGTAAGCCTGTCGATCGCAAGATTTAGCGTGTCCAACGCACCCAGCCCCGAATATTCGATCGGCAAAGCAGGGGGGTTATTGTACGGTTAGAAAACAAATAAAAAATCGGGCATCTAATGTTCACCTGTGATGCCTCATGCAATTGCTATGGGGTGTCGGTTCGCTGAGGTATATTAGCTTTCATGGAGCCAATCCCCCTTCCTTCGTACATTCATTATGAATTGCTACTTCAATTGTTAGAACGCAAAACGATGTTTGCTGTCAGTCCCCAATCGCCGCAGCAGCAACAAGTTCACCAACTTATTATTACACTGCGTAAAGCCCTTGCCATTCAAAAGCAATTAGAACAAAGCTGCGAGCGATCGAACTTAGCGGTAGAACACCGCTGGTCTCTAAATGAAATTAACCACAAGGGAGTTAAAAGTTAAAAAAGTTAGAGTAGCGACGTGACGTATCGTATTTGATTTATTCTATATAACTCCCACAGAAAAACTTAGGACAATATCATGGACAACAAATTAATGCTGATGATTCCCGGCCCGACGCCGGTACCTGAAGCGGCCTTGTTAGCGATGGCAAAACACCCGATGGGCCACCGCAGCAAGGAATTTGACGGGATTTTTGCAGAATGTACCGAAAACTTGAAATGGCTGCACCAAACTAAAAGTGACGTGCTGAGTTTAACCGTTTCTGGTACCGGCGCGATGGAAGCTGGGATAATTAATTTCTTGAGTGCGGGCGATCGAGTTTTAGTCGGCACTAACGGCAAATTTGGCGAACGTTGGGCCGAAGTCGCCGAAGCCTACGGTTTAAACGCCGAAATTATTAAAGCCGAGTGGGGCCAACCTTTAGACCCCGAACACTTCCGCGAAAAACTCGAAGCAGATACAGAGAAGCAAATCAAAGCTGTAATCATCACGCACTCGGAAACCTCCACCGGCGTCCTCAACGACCTCGAAACCATCAACCGCCACGTTAAAGCCCACGGTGAAGCTTTAATTATGGTCGATGCTGTCACTAGCTTAGGCGCTGTCAATATTCCGATGGACGCTTGGGGAATCGATGTCATTGCTTCGGGTTCTCAGAAAGCTTACATGATTCCTCCAGGTTTGGGTTTTGTGGCAGTCAGTCCCAAAGCTTGGGAAGCTTACAAAACTGCGAAACTGCCCCGCTATTATTTGGATTTGGGTAAATATAGCAAAGACGCTGCCAAAAATACCACTCCTTTTACTCCCCCGGTCAATATGTTTTTTGCCCTGCAAGCATCGCTGCAGATGATGAAAACAGAAGGGTTGGAAAATGTTTTCGCGCGACACCAGCGCTTAATGAAAACTACTCGCGCTGCTGTAAAAGCTTTAGGTTTACCGTTGTTTGCCGCTGACGATGCCGCCAGCCCTGCAATTACTTCGGTTATGCCGCCAGCATCCGTAGATGCTCAAAAAGTGCGGACTTTGATGAGAAAGAGATTTGACATTGCTCTCGCCGACGGACAAGACCATTTGAAAGGTAAAATCTTCCGAATCGGTCATTTGGGCTTTGTGGCCGATCGCGATATTCTAGCAGCAATTTCCTCTTTAGAAGTCGTGTTGCGAGAATTGGGTCATGAAGGCTACACTCCGGGTGCTGGCGTTGCTGCTGCTGCCAAGTTCTTGGCTGAATCCTAATCTCAGTTGTTAAAGGATTTTGGATTTTTGATACTCTCTAAAATCTAAAATCCTTTTAATATGCTTCGGATAACCAATCAAAGATTTTATCCAACTGTTCGAGAGTGACTAAACCGTATTGCCACAGAACCATCGGCAAGGAATTCGGGTCTTTATCAGGCTGCCGCTGTTTGTTATCGCCGACACGTTCGGCGACAGCAATTGACGCGGGCGAAATTGCCAAATCTTCTTGTAAAAATCGAATTAATCGAGTGTATTTAGCGGGTGCCATGTGATTTCACCTCTAAGTATAGGACACCATTTTCTGATGTGAACCTGATGTTTTTGATGAGTAATAAGCCAGTTTTAAATTTGTCTTTTTACCGTCTATAGCTGTTAAAACAGTATTAGCGGTTAAACTGCCAAACATAATGCTGAGTGCGAGCGCACAAGCTAACCTTTCCCAAAAAGTGAAAGGTTTTGCAATTTTGCTGATGTCGGCCCGATCGACTTGCGATCGCGATCGAACCTAAACTGAATACCTCGGCATCTTCGGAGCGCGAATCAGAATAAATTCTGCTACCTAAAACTACTAAACCAAGTTCAGAGTTTAACTTCATCTGCCAAAATGCAGAATCCGCAAATCTACTTCGGGAAAATTAGTTAGATATTTCGATCAAACCCGAAACTGCTACCAGAAGTTAACTTTGCCAATTACCGCCAATTAATTTGGCTCGTAGCATATTACTTTAGATAGGTTTAGTAGATTTAGCTCGAGCGCCAGAACTTCCAGAGAATTTCTTTTCGTGTTGCTACACCTTGAGGCTGAGTATCGTCTCTCAGGATTGGTAACGAGTCGCTGACTCGTCTCATACCTGCGACCAACAATCTACAGCTTCCGGAAACAAGCTCAAGTCCTGACTGGCTGAGATCGACATCGTAGCAAATCTTTGGGTGTTTGTACTGAATGTTACATTAATATTCTAATAGATTTTATCAATTTTTGTAAAGTTTCTAAATTTTCGCCGGTATTCCGAAGGCAGGGGGATCTCTGGACGATGCAAACCGGGGGATTTTGTCTGTCTCCAGGTTTTACTTGCTGAAACACTCCGAAGTTTTACTGGAAAAACTCGATTTCAATACGATCGCCCACTTTGACACCGAGTTCAGCAGCTCGCCCGCCCCGGAGTTCAATAACTCGATCGACAGCAGTATCGGGCCCGTAGGTAGGACAAGGATCTGCAGTACAAGGAGGTGCAGAAACTTCGATCGCCTCAACCACCCCATTCCGCAGAAAAATCATATCCAGAGAAATCTTGCAATTTTTCATCCAAAAATTGACCCGCCGCGCCGCTTTAAACTCAAACAGCATTCCTCTGTCATCCGGCAAAGAAGTTCTGTACATTAAACCCATAGCCTGCTGTTCCGATGTTTTCGCCACTTCGAGTTCGATTGGGCGATCGCCTATCCGAGCTCTAGCAGAAACAGGCAGCATTTGACCCGATGTTGTCGCAGTCGAAGACTGATCCGCCAAAATACCAGTAGCACCAGCATTCGCGATCGGTAAAGTCGGCGAACATCCCAGCAAAAATATACTTACTCCAATACCGAGCAAAGTAGCTAAATAATTCATATTGATTTTAGATTTTAGATTTTAGATTTTAGATTGGGAATTGGACATTGGAACTAGCCAACAGTCAACAGTCAACAGTCAACAGACTTCTTCAAGCTTCGCGCATTACATAGCCAACACCGCGCACCGTCTGAATCAAGCGCTTTTCGCCCTCATCTTCAATCTTGAGCCGCAGATAGCGGATGTAAACCTCTATTACATTCGACTCGCCCAGAAAGTCGTAACCCCAAACATTTTCCAGAATTTGTTCCCGAGTCAAAACCTCGCGGGGATGTTCCATCAAATACTTTAGCAGCTCAAATTCCTTCATCGTCAGGTCGATCGCCCGTCCATTGCGTAGGGCCCGCCTAGAGGCCAAATCCAAAACTAAATCGCCAAACCTCAATTGTTCGTTGCTGCTGTTATCCGGCTGTAAATACAAGCGCACCAACTGCAAAAACTCCTCAGTGCGGTAAGGTTTAAGAAAATAATCATCCGCCCCAGCTTCCAGACAAGCTACGCGATCGTCAACTGTATCACGACCGACCAATAGCAGCACCGGCACCCGATTGCCAATACTTCTGAGGTAAGAACACAGTGACAGCCCAGACTCAGGGCCAAGTATCCGGTCAATTACAATCAAAGCAGGCTGCAATTCACGGGCTAAATTTTGGCCGGTGGCGGTGTTAGAAGCTACTACCGGTTCATAGCCGGAGGATTTTAAGTCTAGACTCAAGTGTCCGGCGAGAACTTCGTCTGTTTCAACTAGCAGGACACAGGGATTGCGATCGAGAGTAATTGCAGCCATTGAATTGACCGATGAAGACCATAACTGTTCTAGCACGTCTTAAGGAAGAGAGGGAGAGGGGGAGAGAGGGAGAGGGGGAAAGTGGGAGAATGGGAGAATTATTAATTACCAATTAAGCTATTTGGCATTTAAATTGAAGCTTGCTTGCCCCGGGCTATCCTGCCCGCCCTACAAGAGTTTAAGTAAAAAGTAGCTTACAAATTAAATGCGCTACAGCTTACCAATTACCAAATTGAATAATTTATGACCATCATCGTATTCGGCAGTATCAACATCGACCTAGCAGCAAAAACTCCCCGGTTGCCACAGCCAGGGGAAACTATCATCGGTAGCAATTTTTTCACAGCAGGCGGCGGCAAAGGAGCAAATCAAGCCGTCGCGGCCGCCCGTCTCGGCACTTCCACCCACATCATCGGTCGCGTCGGTAACGATAAATTTGCTGAAGAATTATTGACAAATTTACAATCTTATGGTTTAAGTACAGACAATGTATTAATAGACCAAAACACTCATTCAGGAGTGGCAATTATCGCGGTAGACGAGACAGGTCAAAATAATATTATTGTGATTCCGGGCGCGAATAACAATGTCGGTGAAGCTGATCTAGAATGTCTCCAAAAACTGTTAACAACAGCTACATCTTTGCTGTTGCAGTTAGAAATTCCCCTGGAAGTTGTCCAAAAAGCTGCGAAAATTGCTTGTCAAGCGGGGGTGCGAGTTATTCTCGATCCAGCACCAGCTAGGGCGGATTTGCCGATCGAACTTTATCCGCTAATTGACATTCTCACGCCGAATGAAGTGGAAGCGGGTCAGTTAGTCGGTTTTCGGGTGAATGACACGGAAACCGCGATTTTAGCTGCCAAACAGTTGCAGGAGCGCGGTGTCAAGAATGTTATTGTCAAATTGGGCGATCGCGGGGCTGTTGCTGTTACGGCGGATGAAACCTTTTTTGTACCGGCTTTTGCTGTGGAGGCGATCGACACTGTGGCTGCTGGCGATGCTTTTAACGGCGGGTTGGCCTCCGCCTTAGATGCCGGTCTGTCCTTGTCAGAGGCGGTGCGGTGGGGCGCAGCAGCGGGCGCTCTGTGCACAACTAAAAGGGGTGCTCAAGTGGCTATGCCCGATCGGGCAACTTTTGATAATTTTTTGCATAATTTAATTTGAATTTGTAAGGTGCGCGTTAGTTGAATTTGTCAGGTGCGCAATGCGCACCCTACTTTAGTAAGGTGCGCGTTAGTTGAATTT